>BEII01000204.1 GCA_002898935.1 bacterium HR32 | reverse complement strand
CGTCAGCACGAGGAGGAGCACGCGGCGCAGAGGCGCGCGGCCTGCGGTCATGGAGGTGAGCGTGACGCCTCTCGGCACCCCGACCGCCAGCGTGGGCGCGTACGTGGCGGCCGCCGTGGAGGTGATCCGCGAGAGCGGATTGCGTTTCAGGCTAAACCCCATGGGCACGACCGTCCAGGGACCGCTGCGGGACCTGTTGCGGTTGATCCCGCGCCTGCACGACGCGGTCTTCCGCCGAGGCGCCCTGCGGGTTTCGACCCTCGTGAAGCTCGACGAGCGCCGCGACCGACCCTCGGACATGGAGGAGAAGGTGCGGTCGGTGCGCCGGAGGTTGGCGCCGCGGTCCCCTCGCCGCCTGGTATAATCTCGCGGGAGCCGCCGGCGTAGCTCAGTCGGCAGAGCGGCTGATTCGTAATCAGCAGGTCAGGGGTTCGAATCCCCTCGCCGGCTCCAGACGAACCCCGCGTGCCCACCACGTTTCGGAAAGGGGAACTTTCGGCCCCTCCCGCCTGTGCCCGACAGGAGGTGGGCGGCCTGCCGCCAAAGAACCCTTGCGCTGGTCTGAAACGGGCGGTGGGGGAGTCTTGAGATCGAGAAGCCCCTGGAGAAGGCCGGCCTGCCCTCGTTGTGGCAGCGCGGCCCAGGTGGTGCCCATCCTGTATGGCCTACCCACCGAGGAGGGCTTCGAGGCCGCTCGGCGGGGCGAGGTGAAGCTGGGCGGCTGCCTGGTGGAACCGTGGAAACCGGAGTGGTGGTGCTTGGCCTGCGACGCGGGATTCCGCACCCGGGGGAAGCGCTAGCTTGGGTGCGGGCCACCCTAAACCCGGTTTGGATCGCGCGCGAGGAGGAGCCCGCGCACCGGGGTCGAAGGCTTCGGCCGGCATGAATTCGCCTGCGGAGTGGCGGAAGGAGATCCGGGAAGGCCGCTGGCGCAACCCCACCGCGGGGCTCGCTCCCGGGTACGCGCAGGCGAACCTGGTGGTGGTCCCCGAGGACTACGCGTACGACTTCCTTCTGTTCTGCCAGCGGAACCCCAAGCCCTGTCCCCTGCTGGACGTGACAGACCCGGGCGACCCCGTGCCTCGGTACGCGGCACCCGGTGCGGACCTCCGCACGGATTTGCCCCGCTACCGGGTGTACCGGGACGGGGAGCTGGTGGAGGAACCGAGCGAGGTCAGCGGCCTGTGGCGGGACGACCTGGTGGCGTTCCTCCTGGGGTGCTCGTTCACCTTCGAAGCGGCCCTCCTGCGGGCGGGCGTGCCGGTGCGCCACCTGGAGTGCGGGTGCAACGTGCCCATGTACGTCACCCGAGTGGCCTGTCGGCCCGCGGGCGCGTTTGCCGGCCCGCTCGTGGTCAGCATGCGCCCGGTGCCCGTGCATCAGCTCGCCCGGGTGTTTGAGGTCTGCGCCCGTTACCCGCGGGCCCACGGTACGCCGGTCCACGTGGGAGACCCGGCGGCACTCGGCATTCGCGACCTGGTCCGCCCCGACTTCGGCGACCCTGTGCCGGTGCGCGGGGGCGAGGTACCGGTGTTCTGGGCCTGCGGGGTCACACCCCAGGCGGCGGCCGCCGCGGCCCGGCTACCCTTCATGATCGCGCACAGCCCGGGGCACATGTTCCTGACCGACCTGCGGGACGAGGATCTGGGGTGGGAGTGAGCGAAGTCAGCGGACTCAACAAGCTCCGCGAAGGGGGGAAACGGGATGACCAGGATCAGCCGGAGGCAGTTTCTCGAGCGTTCCGGCGCCGCCCTCGTGTCTCTGGCTCTGGCGGACCGGCTGACGTCGTGGGCCTGGGGCCAGGAGCCAGCCGTCACGGTCGGCGCGGTGTATCCCCTCACGGGCGCCCTGGCGCGGATCGGTGCCGCCATCCGCAACGCCATCGAGCTCGCCGTGGACATCGTCAACAACCCGTACCCGGACCTGAACCTGCCCTTGGCCCGCACCGCGGGTCTCCCGAGGCTCGGAGGACGGCGGCTGCGGGTGGTGTGGGGCGACAGCCGCGGGGACCCGGCTACGGGCCGGGCGGAGGCGGAGCGGCTGCTGGAGCAGGAGCGGGCGGTGGCCCTGATCGGCTCCTACCAGAGCGCGGTGACGGCCACCGCCAGCCTCGCCGCGGAAGCCCGAGGCGTCCCGTTCCTCAACCCCGAGTCGTCCTCCCCGCGCCTCACGGAGCGGGGCTTCAAGTGGTTCTTCCGCACGGGGCCGCACGACATCACGTTCACGCGCATCATGTTCGACATGGTGGAGGACCTGCGCAGGCGCGGCCACCGGATCTCCCGCGTGGCCATCCTCGCGGAGGACTCCGAGTTCGGGGCCACCGCGGCCGGTGTGGCGAAGGGGTTTGCGCAGTCCCGGGGCTACACCGTGGCCGCCATGGAGCTGTACACGTCTCCGCCCAGCAGCCTCACCGCGGAGCTCTTGCGGATCCGGGCCGCGAACCCGGACTTCGTCATCGGCGCCAACTACCTGGTAGACGCGGTCCTGATCACCCGGACCCTGAAGGAGATGCGTTGGTTCCCCCAAGGGTTCATGGTCCACGCGGGCTTCACCACGGTCCCAGACTACTTGAACACCGTGGGCAGAGACGGCTACTACTTCCTGGCGCGCGCGCCGTGGGCCCTCGGCATCGCGCGGCGCAAGCCCCTGGTGGCCCGCGTGAACGAGCTGTACCGCCGCAAGCACGGGGCGGACATGGACGAGGTGGCCGCGCGGGCTTTCACGGGGATGATGACGCTGGCGGACGCCATCAACCGGGCGGGCTCTACGGCCCCGGCTTCCATCCAGCGCGCCCTGCGGGAGACCAACATCCCGGGAGCCCAGCTCATCATGCCGTGGCAAGGCGTGCAGTTCGACGACAAGGGGCAGAACCGCCACGCCACCGGCGTCATGGTGCAGATCCTGGAGGGGGAGTACAAGGTGGTGTGGCCCTTCGACGTGGCGGAGGCGGAACTCGTGTGGCCTGCACCCCCTTGGGACCGGCGGTAGAGCGTTGCCGGGCTAAGCGCGAACCGCTAAACTCGCGGGTCAAACGGTCGCGGAGTCGGCGCGGAGGGGAGGAGTCGGTGGATGGACCGGATCAGCCGCAGAGAGTTCCTCAAGGGGGTCCTGACGACCGGCGCGCTCGGAGTCGGCTCCTGGTTGCGGCCGACCCTGGCTTTTGCCCAACCCGGAGCGTCGGTCCGGGTTGGGGCGCTGTACCCGTTGAGCGGAGCCCTCGCGCGGATTGGCCTCGCCGCGCGCCACGCAGTCGAACTCGGGGTGGAGATCGTCAACGGGGAGTACCGGGAACTCCGGCCTTTGCCCTTGGCCGGGGAACGGGGCCTCCCCAGGCTCGGAGGCGCGCGCATCGAATTGGTGTGGGCCGACACGCGAGGCGACCCGGCGACGGGGCGCGCGGAGGCCGAGCGGCTGATCGAGCGCGAGCGGGTGAACGCCCTGATCGGCTGCTGGCAGAGCGCAGTGACCGCCACGGTTGCGCTGGCAGCGGAACGCCACGGCGTCCCGCTGCTGGTGCCCGAGGCGTCGTCGCCGCGCCTCACAGAGCGGGGCCACCGGTGGCTATTCCGCACCGGGCCCCACGACGGGATGTTCACGGAGCTCATCTTCGACTTCGTGGAGGAGGTGCGGAGGGCGCGGCGCCGGGAGGTGCGGAAGATCGCAGTGCTGGCGGAGGACACGGAGTTCGGTGCCACCGCCGCTGGTTGGGCCATGGGCGTCGCGCAGCGCCGGGGCTACAGTGTGGTGGCCCGGGAATTGTACACGTCACCACCCGCGAGCCTTACGGCGGAGCTGTTGCGGATCCGTGCCGCAGGACCCGATCTGGTCATCGGCGCGAACTACCTGGTGGACGCGATCCTGATTACCCGCACGCTCAAGGAGATGCGCTGGTTCCCCGACGCGTTCATCGGTCACGTGGGGTTCAACAACGTGCCGGACTACCTCAACGCGGTCGGCCGCGACGGGAACTACTTCGTGACCCGTGCCGCGTGGGCGCCCGGGTATGCCAAGAGGAATCGGCTTGCAGGCGCGGTGAACCAATTGTTTCGCCAGAGGACCGGCTACGACCTCGACCAGGACACTGCCCGGGAAGTCATGGGCGTCCTCGTGTTGGCGGACGCCATCAACCGGGCTGGCCGTCTGGACGCCGAGGCCATCCGGCTGGCGCTGGCGGAGACGCGTCTCCGGGCCGACCAAGTGATCCTGCCGTGGCGGGGCGTGCAGTTCGACGCGAAGGGGCAGAACCGGCTGGTCGGCGGCGTCATGGTGCAGATCCTGGAGGGGGAGTACAAGGTGGTGTGGCCCTTCGACGTGGCG
>BEII01000203.1 GCA_002898935.1 bacterium HR32 | reverse complement strand
GGACCACCTGCGCGCGGCCTCCCCCGGTCCCGCCGCCCTTGACGCCGAAGCAGGGCCCCATGGACGGCTCGCGGATGGCCACCACGGCCCGCCGTCCCAAGCGCCGCAGCCCGTCCGCGAGCCCGATGGCCGTGGTGGTCTTGCCCTCTCCCGCGGCGGTGGGGTTGATCCCCGTGACCAGGACGAGGGCACCGTCGGGCCGGCCCTCGCGGCGGTGCAGGGCCCCAAGAAGGACCTTCGCCTTGTCCCGACCGTAGGGGACCACCTCGTCGTCCCGCAGGTCCAAGTCCCGCGCCACCTCCGGCAAGGGTCCCTGCGCCACGAAAAACCCCTCCTTCTCGCGTGTGCCGCCCCGCCCGCGCAGGGCCGCCGCGTCTCAGGTCATTTTTGGGGGAGGCGCTGCTAGCGCCGCACCGCCTCCCGGTACCGCCGGGCCGCCTCGGAGTACGGCACCGGGGCCACCGTGGCCCGGATCTCCACCTGCACGTGCTGCTCCACGCTGGGCTTGCGCGACCCGCCATGTGGCTCGCCCCACACCACCACCACGAGCGTCCCCGGCTCGGCGTACGCGGGGTCGACCATGGCCAGGGACAGCATGGCCCCTTCGTTGGAGCTGTAGCCGCAGGAGGTGGAGATTCCGACCAGGTGTCCGCCGGGGCTCTGCACGCGGTCGTACTGCCACACGCTGTACCGGGGCACGGGAAATTCCATGTACTTGGCCCGCCGGCCCCGGGGCTGGGTGAACAGGGTCTCGAAAGCCGCGGCCACGTCGTGCGGGTCCCACACCAGGGTGACCTTCCGCCGGTGAGGTTGCCCCACCCTGGCCTCCAGGGCCGCCCGGCCCACGAAGTCGTGGTCGAACTTCAGGATGTGGCCGTAGCCGAGGTCCCAGGGCGTCAGGTAGTAGTCCTCCACGTGGCGGGAGTAGAAGCTCCCGCCCAACGACCCCGTGGCCTCGTAGCTGTTCGCCGGCAGCCACTCCCGGTACGGCCGTAGGGCGGGACTGGTGTAGATGGCCGGCACGACCCCGGAGATCCACCCGGACTCGAGGGTGTTGGTGGCGTACGCCCGACTGCCCACCTGGCGCAGGCCGAACTCCTTGCCCGCTTCCACGATGGCCTCCCGCACCGCAGGCCCGTCTTCCCAGGGGCCGAACAGCTCGCCCCCCGCCACCCCCGCCATGCCGTGGTGGAGGAACCGCACCTTCCGTCCCGCGATGGTGACCCAGGTCATGTGGAAGAACTTCACGCTCGGGAGCGGCCCGCCGTTGAGCTTCTCCAGCAGGGCCGGGGCGTTGGGGCCCTGGAGCTGGTAGCGGTACACCCTCCGCGGCCGGTGGGGGTCCGCCAGGGACCACTCGTCCCGCTCGAACCGCACCCGCCACCCGCCGGTTTCCCCGTGGTACTGGACCCAGTTGAGGGCCGACGGCCGCCCCACGAGCTGAAACGTCTCGGGCTCCAGGTAGAACAGCACCGCGTCCCCCACCACGTAGCCGTCCCCAGTACACGCCACGAACTGCTTGGCCATGCCCGGCTGGAAGTTGCGGAAGCTGTTGATGGCCAGGAGCTCCAGCAGCCGGAAGGCGTCCGGTCCGTACACGTACAGGTCGCTCATGTGGTGAGAGAGGTCGAACAGGGCCACCGTCTCGCGCCACGCGTGCTGTTCGTCCCGCCAGTTGGTGAACTCCGGCGGGACCACGGGGAAAGCGCGGGCCCCGGTGGGGTTGTTGTAGAGAACGTCTACGACGTTGTCCGCGGCGTCCAGGACGTCCTGAAGGCTGCGGGCCGACCGAGAACGCTCCATCGTCCCTCCCTCCAAGGCCGATTGGCACACGCCGCAGGGGCCCGTCAAGCCCCGTGTGCCGGAACGGCGCACCGCTACTGGAACCGGAAGAACTCCCGGAACACCCGCACCACCGACGGAGAGCTGGCAAGCACCTCCTGCACGATCCGCAGGCACTCCTCCCCGGAAACCCAGGACA
Organism: bacterium HR32; assembly: GCA_002898935.1. Lineage (GTDB taxonomy): Bacteria > Sysuimicrobiota > Sysuimicrobiia > Sysuimicrobiales > Sysuimicrobiaceae > Tepidifontimicrobium. The sequence continues at coordinate 2,344 of BEII01000203.1, read as the reverse complement.
CCTCCAGCCCGGCGCGTTCTGCCTCCGCAACGAACTCCCGATCCTGCGTCATCCGCCGGAACGCCTGCCGGTAGGCGGCCACGACCTCCGGCGGGCTCCCCGGCGGGGCTACGAAGGGGCGGCCCAGCCGGTTCGGGATGGCCCGAAGCTCCGGGTTGTCGGAGGGCGTGCGGACCAGGGGCCGGATCAGCCCCCGCTGCACGAAGGGCTTCAGGGACGACCACGAGCCCGCCCGGCCGTCCACCTCCTTGCGCTCGATGGCCAGCATGGGATGTCCGCGCTTCCGGGGTACCCGCTGACGATCCGGACGTTCAGGTTGAGGAACGCCCGCAGGGTCAAGGGAAAGTCGTAGGTCACGTCTCCCGGCCCGGACGCGCCGAACACCACCGGCGGGTCCGCCCTCCGCAGTTCCAGGACGTGCCGGTAGGGCAGGTCAGCGCGGACCGCCAGAACGTCGGTCTCCACCGCGGGGCTCCCGATCCACTGCCACCGCCGCATGTCCACCCGCATCCCTTCGACCCCCACCAGCTGGGCCAGGACGAGGTTGCGTGCGAACAGCCCGATGGTCAGTCCGTCCGGCCGGGCGACGCTGTACAGGTGGTTGGCCGCCACCATGCTGTTCGCCCCCGGCATGTTCTGTACTACCACCGCGGGGCCCCCGGGGAGGTACCTGGGGAGGTGGCGGGCCACGAGGCGCGCCGTGCGGTCGTAGCCGCCCCCCGGCGCGTACCCGACCACGATGGTCACCGTCCTGCCCGCAAAGGACACCTGGCCCGCGACGGGAGCGGCCCACGCCAACAGCGCGCACAACGCCACCACGACAGCGCGGCCGACTCTCACTCGGCTCACCCCCGTCAAAGCAGCTGGCGTCCCACGGCTACCGAGGGCACACCCCGGCCCAGCGTGCGTCCGTCGCCTCCTCGAAGGACACCGGCTGCCGGAGGACTCCGGTCTCCATCATCCTCCGCAACTCCGCCTGGTAGCCGGTAGGGCTTAGGCACCCCGTGCCGAAGCCCCGACGGATCCGGTTCACCATCCGCACCGCGAGCTCCCGCGGGACCCCCTGCAGGAGCTGCGACGTCTTGGGGTTGCCGGCCACGAGCCGCACGATCTCCTCCGCGCCATGGCTGCGGAGGTAGGCCAGGCCCCTGGCGATCGCCCTCACCAAGGCGCCCGCCACCTCGGGCTGCGCCTGGATGGCGGACTCCGTGCTCGCCAGCACGCCAACCAGCAGGAGGTCGGAACCGATCCACCGCCTCGCCACGACGGGGTCGAAGACGTCCACCAGTACGAACCCCACGCCGTCCATCTCCGCCCGGCTCAGCACGGGCTCGCTGAAGACCAGGGCGTCCACCCGACCGGTCTGCAGCGCGGCATACAGGACGTGGGCGTCCGTGCCCACGGGCAGCAGCCGCACATCCCGGTCGGGCTCCAGGCCCGCCCGCTTCAGGAACGTCACAGCCACGGACCACGTGAAGGACCCCGGAGCGGTCACGCCCACCGTCCGGCCCCGGAGGTCTTGCACGGACTTCACCTGGCCCCGGAGCGCCGACCGGACGATGAGCGTGACGTGGAGGCGGTCGTACACGGAGGCCACGGCCTTCAGCGGAGAACCCGCGGTGCGCGCCAGGGGAATGTGCTCCGTCCCCAGGACTCCGAACGACGCCCGCCCGCCGATGAGGAGGTTCCGGATGGACACGCCCCCCGTCAGGAGGAACCGGCCCACCTCCACGCCCTCCCCCCGGAAGTGGCCTGCCGCCTCCGCCACCAGCACGGGCAGAGCAGGCTCCAGGGCGGGGACCACGGGCAGGTCCACCTGGACCGGGAGCCGCTGCGCCGCCACGGGTCCACCGGCCAGGGCGAGGGCGACCGCGACCGCGACGAGCCGGGCGAGTTTCACGGACGTGCTCCTACCGGCTGCCCAGGGGTGTGGCCGGGTACGCGAAGGGTGCGGTGGCGAACTCCCGGGGCCAGACCAGCACGCTCTGGCCGTTCTGCCACTGGTGGGCCACCACGGGCACGGGGCTGGTTCCGTCCGGCCGGAAACGCACGCGGCCCGCCATGGTCATCATGTCCGTGCGGGCCAGCGCGTCCCGCACCTTGGCCGGCTCGGCGCTCTGGGCGCGCTCCACCGCCGCGGCGATGACCTGCACGCACGCCACCGCGGAGCCCACCGCCACCTCGGCGGGCGTCCCGAACTTCTGCCGGTACCACGCGTTCAGTTCGTCCACCCCCGGGTACTTCACCGCGTGGTGCCAGCCGGGCATGGACACCCAGAAGTCCCCGTCCTTGCCCAGGGCCTGCCGGACTGCGATGGAGTCCGCGCCCCGCAGTGCGAAGAAGG
>BEII01000202.1 GCA_002898935.1 bacterium HR32 | reverse complement strand
CACGGGGCCCTCCGCGTACGCGGACCGGTGCGGCCGTCTGGGCTACTGGATGTCCGTGGGTGGGGTGGTCACGTACCCCGCGGCCGTGCAAGTCCGGGAGGCGGTGGCGCGCATCCCTGAGGCGCTGCTCCTGGTGGAGACCGACTCGCCCTACATGACCCCGCACACCGACCGTGGGAAGCGCAACGAGCCTGCCAACCTCCCTAGGGTGGTGGAAGCCGTGGCGGCCGTCCGGGGCGCAGACCCGGACCGGGCGGCTTCCCGCACCGCGGAGAACGCCCGGCGATGTTTCGGGCTCTAGGAGCTCCCCCCGGAAACCCCTCGAGCGAAGCGGACCGGGGTCCCCAAAAGTCGCGGAGCGACTTTTGGGGTCGTGTAGCGTTCGGCCTGCTCGCCGCGCTACTCGCCGCCCCCGCGGCTGCCCAACCGGCAGAGGACCGCGCGGAGGTGGAGGCGGGTCGCCGGGCGGGCGCGCAGATCGAGCGCGAGCTCCGGCTGGTCACAGACCCGGCGGTGAACGAGCGGGTGACCCGCATCGGCAAGGCGGTGGCCGCGGTCACGGAACGCCCGCAACTCCCGTGGACGTTCAAGGTGGTCCAACACCGCACGCCCAACGCCGTGGCCCTTCCGGGCGGCCTTATCTACCTGACCTCCGGGATCCTGGAGCTGGTCCGCACGGACCACGAGCTCGCGGCCCTGCTCGCTCACGAGGCGGCCCACGTGGCCCTGCGCCACCACCGGCGGATGGAGCGGGAGGCCACGCGGACCAACCTCCTGCTGGTCCTCGTGGCGGTGTTGACGCGGGACGCCCGGGTGGCCGCAGGCGCGCAACTGGTGGCGGGAGGCGTCCTGAGTGCCTTCGGCCGGGAGTTGGAACGCGAGGCGGACGTGGCGGCGGTCGGCTACCTGCTGCAGACCCCGTGGCACCCGGTGGGTGTGCTCACCCTGCTGGAGCGGCTCGCGCACTACGAGAGGCTGTCGGGCACGGGCGACCCGGGCGCGTTCCGGACCCACCCCACGTGGCAAGAACGGATCCGGGCGGTGGAGGCGGAGCTGGTGAGGCGGGGGCTCCCGCTCCACCGGCGCGTGGCCGCGGGGTTCCTGCGGGTGGAGGTGGACGAGGAGCAGGTGCGGGGCGAGCCCGTGGGGGTGGTGCGGGTGAACGGGCAGCCCGTGCTGCGGGTGAGCGGTGGCCGCGACCGCGCCGTGCAGGTGGCCGCGCAGCTAGACCACGCCTTTAACCAGGACCCCTCTCCCCTCGACGTGCGGGCCGTGGGCGTGTTGGAGGAGTGGAGCGTGCGGGTGGGCGAGGTGCGGGTCCTGGTGGTGCAGGCCGGGGACGTGCGCCTGTTCGGCCGCAGCGCCCGAGACCTGGCGCAGGAGTACGCCCAGCGGCTGCGGGAGGCCATCGCGGAGGACCGCCGCCGTCGCGCCCTTCAGGGGTAGGAGTTCCGAACCCCAGGTGGCGTGCACGCCGCAACCCTAGACGCGGGTAGCAAAGCTGAGGGGAGGAGGCGGTGCAGTGAAGATCGACGTGTTCTGCCACGTGCTACCGCAAGCGTACTACGACCGGATGACGGCGCAGCTTCCCAGCGGCGCGTACATGCAGAAGCGGGTCCGCGGCGTCGGGGCCCTGTACGACCTGGACCTGCGGTTCCGCATGATGGATGCCCACCCGGGCTACGTCCAGGTGATCTCCCTGGCCGCGCCGCCGGTGGAGGCCGTGGCGCCACCGGACCGGTCGCGGGAGCTGGCGCGGGTCGCTAACGACGCCATGGCGGAGCTGGTGGGCCGCGATCCGGACCGGTTCGTGGGGTTCGTGGCGTCCCTCCCCATGAACCACCCCGAAGCCGCGGTGCGGGAGGCGGAGCGTGCGGTGCGGGAACTGGGCGCCACAGGGGTTCAGGTGTTCACCAACGTAAACGGGGAACCGCTGGATCGGCCCGCGTACGAGCCGCTGTTCGCCACCATGAGCGAGCTGGACCTGCCGGTGTGGGTCCACCCCACCCGCTCCCCCGACCGCGCAGACTACCCCACGGAGACGCGGTCCAAGTACGACATCTGGTGGACGTTCGGCTGGCCTTACGAGACCAGCGTGTGCATGGCGCGCCTGGTGTTCTGGGGGATCTTCGACCGCTACCCGAACCTGAAGGTCCTGACCCACCACATGGGCGGCATGGTACCGTACTTCGAAGGCCGGGTGGGCTGGGGCCTGGACCAGGTGGGCCGTCGCACCGACGAGGAGGAGGATGTGCGGGCGAAGGCGGCCTTGCGGCGCCGTCCGCTGGACTACTTCCGGATGTTCTATGCCGACACCGCGCTGTTCGGTGCCCTGCCGGCCACAGAGTGCGGGATCGCCTTCTTCGGTACGGAGCGGGTGCTGTTCGCTACGGACTTCCCCTTCGACCCGGAAGGCGGCTCTCTGTCCCTGCGGGAGACCATCCGGGTGGTGGAGAACGTCTCGTTCTCCGAAGACACGAAGCGGGCCATCTTCCAGGGCAACGCTCGCCGCCTGCTCCGCCTGCGGCTGCGGGAGGCTTAGGCGTGCGGCTGGTGCGCGCCGACTCTCGGGTTGCGGACCCGCTGGCGGGCGCCTAGGATGAGGAAGGGAACGCGCCCGTAGCTCAGAGGATAGAGCGTTGGCCTCCGGAGCCAAAGGCCGCAGGTTCGAATCCTGCCGGGCGCGCCAGGTGCTTTCAGGCCTCTTGGGAAGGCGGCCTAGTCGGGCTGTGCCGTCACCAGCCGGTCCCGGCGCAGCGCGCGGCTTGCCAGGACCCCGGAGGCGGCCACCAGGGCGGCAGCGGCGAGGAAGACCGGGCGCGGGCCCAGCGCGCTCGCGAGCGCGCCCGCCACGAACGGAGCCGTCACGCCCCGCAGGCCCAGCAGCATGGTGTAGGCGGCCACGTACGCTCCAACCCGGCCGGGCGGTGCCAGCTCCAGGCAGGCGGCCATCCACGCGAGGTCCAGCCCCGCGACGAAGAACCCGTCGCTGGCGAATGCCAGGGCGGCGAACCATGGTGAGGGCGCGAGGAAGTACAGGACGGGGGTGAGCAACGCGGCCACCAGGATCAGGCGCACCGTCTCGACCCCGGAGCGGCGGTCCACGGCGCGGCCCCACACGTGGAACCCCACCACGGAGGCCAACGCCGCCACCGCAGACAGCACCCCCACCTGGGCGGGGGTGGCGCGCAGGACGTCCACGAGCAGCAGGGGCACCGCGGGGGCCATCATCCAGCCCCCAAACCCGAAGACGAACGTGCAGACCGCCAGGGACCGGAAGCTGGGGTCTCGCAGGGCGGTCCACCATGCCACAGGCGGAGGAAAGGGCCCGCGGGGCGTCCGGGGGAGCCGAACGCGGCTGAAGACCAGGGCACCCGCGACGCCGACCAGTCCTGCCGCCGCGAACACCGGTCCGTGCCCGAACCGGCCGATGGCAGGGCCGGCGACTAGGCTGGCCACGATGGCCGCGAGGCTCAGTCCCACCCGGACCGTCCCGACCAGCCGGCCCCGAACGTCAGCCGGGAACAAGCGGCCCACCGCTTCCGCGTACGCCGGGACGGTGAGCCCCTGCACCATGTGGTAGGCCACGACCAGCAGCACCAGCGCGTGGGCGGACTGCGCGAAGGGGGCGAGCAAGAACAGGCCCCGGGCAGCCACGGAGGGCCAGACCACCAGCGCCACGGGGTTGCGGGCGGCCAGGGACGCGGCCCAGCCCGCAGTCAGGAAGAAGCCCAGCGCCGGCGCGCTCGCGAGCCAGGAGATCCACAGAGGTTCGGCTCCCAGCCGCCGCGCCACCACGCTCGCGAAGGGCAGGACTGTGCCGGAGAACAGGCCGAAGAGCACTGCCCCCGCCAGGTCGTGCACGAAGGCATGGCGCGCGCGGGGCGGCAGAGCTCGGAGGGGCTGCACGGCTCGGTTGTACGCCGTGTCCCTGCGGCTGTCAAAGGGTTCGGGGCCTGCGGCCGTTGGCGTAGAATAGCGGGGAAGTGCCACGGCGCCGGCTCCCCGGAGCCGGCGCTTTCGTGTGTGACGCCAGGAGGCACCCATGCGACGGCTGATCGTGGACTGCGGTGGGACCGCGGAGGACGTGGTGGCCCTGTGGATGGCGGCCAAGTCCTCCGAGGTGGACGTGGTGGCGGTGACCAGCGTGGCGGGGTGCGTGCGGGTCCAGCAGGCGACGGAGAACCTTCTGTACGGGCTTGAGGTGGCAGGGGTGAGCCGCGTGCCGGTGTACGCGGGCTGCGAGCGGCCCCTGCTGCACCCGCACACGCCCTTTGAGGGCTTCTTCGGCCGCACCGGCCTCGGCGCCCACACCCCGGGAAAGCCCAAGAC
>BEII01000201.1 GCA_002898935.1 bacterium HR32 | reverse complement strand
CTCGGGATGTCCGTGGCGCAGCTGCGCCGGCGGCTGGACCAGTACGGGGTGGGGCCGCCTGCGGCCGTGGGCGGCTCGGGGTCCCCCTGACCGGGTGAGGGCGTGGAGATCCGACCGGGCCTGGACATTAGCCCGCTGCCGCAGCAGCGGATGGTGCCCAAGCTCATGGCGGTCAGCGCCGTGCTGGTGCTGCCCCTGCAAGAGCTGGAGGCCCGGATCGAGGAAGAGCTGCACAGCAACCCGGCTCTGGAACGCGACGAGGTGTTCTGCGCCCGGTGCGGGGCCGAGATGAGGGGCGCGGTGTGTCCGAGCTGCGGATACGCCCGCGGCGAGCCCCTAGACGAGCCGCTCGCACCGCCCCGGCAGAACCCTGACGACGACTTCGACCCCGTGGCGCACGTGAGCGCCGAGGTGCCCTTGCACGAGTTCCTCATGCTCCAGCTGGCGGCGCAGAACCTGAAGGGCAGGCGGCAGAAGCTGGCGGAGTACCTGGTGGGCTGCGTGGACGAGCGCGGCTACCTGACCTGCGACCTGCAGGAGGCCGCGGCCCGGTTCCGGCTGAGCGTGCGGGTGGCAGAGGAGGTGCTAGCGCTGCTGCAGGGGTTCGACCCCGCAGGCGTCGCCGCCCGCACCGTGGAGGAGTGCCTGCTGATCCAGCTAAGGGCGCTGGAGCCGTCGCCCCGGAACCTCCTGGCCCAGCGGGTGGTCACCGAGGGCCTTCTGCCCGAGCTGGGGCGGGGCCAGTACGGGAAGATCGCTCAGCGCCTAGGGACCACCGCGCAGGAGGTGCGGGACTGCCACGAGTACATCCGCCGCAACCTCTACCCGTACCCCGCGGACCGCTACGAGGCCGAGCGCAGCGGCGGCGCGCGCCTGCGGCCGCAGGAAGTCCCGAGGCCGGATGCCGCCATCGTCCGAACCCCCCGGGGGTACGCCGTGGAGGTGGTGGGCTCGCCCACCATGGGCCTGCGCGTGAACGACCTGTACCGGGAGCTGTACCTGCGGGCCCGCAAGGCCCCCGGGGAGTTCGCGCCCAACGCGGCGCAGCACATCCACGAGTACGTCACCCGGGCCAAGTTGTTCATCGAGACCGTGAAGCGGCGGAGCTGGACCTTGCGGGCCATCCTGGAGGCCATCGTGGAGGTGCAGCGCGACTTCCTCGACCACGGCCCTAGCCACCTGAAACCCCTCACCATGGCCCAGGTGGCAGCCCGGGTGGGGGTGAGCGAGTCCACGGTGAGTCGAGCCCTGGACGGCAAGTACGTCCTGCTGCCCAGCGGCCGCGTGGTGTCCTGCGAGGTGTTCTTCGACGCCTCCCTGCCCGTGAAGGAGCGCATCCGCAGGATGATCCAGCAGGAGGACCCCGACCAGCCCCTCACAGACCGGGAGATCGCCCTGCGCCTGCGGCGGGAGGGAATGCCCGTCGCCCGGCGCACTGCGGCCAAGTACCGGGAGGAGGTGGGGATCCCCCCGTCGTCCGTGCGCAAGACCCGCCGGGAGCTGGCAGAAGGAGGACGCCGAGCCCTCCGGGGGCTCGCGTGAAGGAGGGTGGCCGTGCGGATCGAGGTCCAGCCCACACCCAACGTGCACGCGGTGAAGTTCACCCTGGACCGCAGGGTCACCGAGGGCCGCAGCGAGACGTACACGTCCCTGGAGCAGGCCGCCGCTTCGCCGCTCGCCCGGCGCCTGCTGCAGGTCCCGGGGGTGCGCATGGTGTTCCTGCTGAACGACTTCGTCACCGTGACCCGGCAGCCCGAGACCGACTGGGAAGCCATCGTGCCCGAGGTGGAGCGGGCCCTGCGGGAGCACTTCGCGGAGACCTCCTAGAGGATCACCACGAGGAGCCGCGCCGATACGGGCGGTCTAGCGCCGTTCGCGCAGTTCTCTTCCAAGCCGCCCGTCTTGCCCGGCCGTCCGGCGGGCGTGCTAGGATACCGTGGGTCTGGAGGGAACCGCATGCGGATCACGCCTGAGGTGGTCGAGCGCGTGGCGCGCCTGAGCCGGCTCGAGCTGACGGAGCAGGAGCGTGAGGCGTTCTCCGCGCAGCTGGACAGCATCCTCCAGTACTTCGCACGCCTGGATCGGCTGCCCACGGAGGGTGTGGAGCCCACCTCCCACGCCATCCCCGTGACCAACGTCTTCCGCGAGGACACGGTGACGCCGTCCCTCCCGCGGGAGGAGGTGGCGGCCATGGCGCCGGAGTCGTACGAGGGCTACGTGGTGGTCCCGCGGGTGCTGGAGGCGGAGGCGTGAGCGGGCTTGTGGGCGTGCCGTACCACGAGGTGCGGCCACGCCTGGGACGCGACCTGTCCTGCCGGGAGCTCGTGGAGGTGTACCTGGGCGCCATCGAGGCGCAAGATGGGTCCGTCCGCGCGTACCTGACCGTCACCGCGGACCAGGCGCGGCAGGAGGCGGAGGCCCTCGACCGCCGGTTGGCGTCCGGCGAGCCGCTGCCTCCCTTGGCCGGAATGCCGGTGGCGCTCAAGGACAACCTGTGCACCCGCGGGGTACGGACCACGTGCGGGTCCCGCATCCTCGAGCCCTTTGTCCCGCCCTACGACGCCACCGCGGTGCGGCGCCTGCGGGAAGCGGGGGCGGTGGTGCTGGGCAAGACCAACCTGGACGAGTTCGCCATGGGCTCGTCCACCGAGAACTCCGGCTTCGGCCCCACCCGCAACCCGTGGAGCCTAGAGCACGTGCCGGGCGGGAGCAGCGGCGGGTCCGCAGCCGCCGTGGCGGCGGGGGAGGCGGTGGCGGCCCTGGGGTCCGACACCGGCGGGTCCATCCGGCAGCCCGCGTCCCTGTGCGGCATCGTGGGCTTGAAGCCCACGTACGGTCGCGTGTCGCGCTACGGCCTCGTGGCCTTCGCCTCCTCCCTGGACCAGATCGGGCCCATGACCCTGGACGTGCGGGACTGCGCGCTGGTCCTGCAGGCCATCAGCGGACGGGACCCCCACGACTCCACCTCCGTGGACGTGCCCGTGCCCGACTTCCTGGCTTCGCTGGAGGGCGGGGTACGCGGGGTCCGGGTCGGCCTGCCCGCCGAGTTCTTCGGAGAGGGGCTGGACCCGCAGGTCCGGGAAGCGGTCCTCCGCGCTGTACGGGTCCTGGAGTCCCTGGGGGCGGTGGTGGAGGAGGTGGCCCTCCCGACCCTGGAGTACGCGCTCCCCACCTACTACCTCATCGCGTGCGCGGAGGCGAGCAGCAACCTGGCCCGCTACGACGGCGTGGCCTACGGCTCCCGCAGCCGACGGGCGGAGGACCTGTACACCCTGTACGCCCGCACGCGGGCCGAGGGGTTCGGCCCTGAGGTCAAACGCCGGATCATGCTGGGGACGTTTGCGCTGTCCGCGGGCTACTACGAAGGCTTCTACAAGAAGGCGCAGCAGGTGCGCACCCTGGTGCGGCGGGACTTCGACCGGTGCTTCCAGCGGGTGGACGTGCTCGCGACCCCCACCTCCCCGGTGGCGGGGTTCCGCCTAGGGGAGAGGACCGCAGACCCGCTCCAGATGTACCTGGCGGACGTGTACACCATCCCCGTGAACCTGGCGGGCCTGCCGGGCGTGTCGGTGCCGTGCGGGTTCGCGGACGGGCTCCCGGTGGGGCTGCAGCTGGTGGGCCGCCCCTTCGACGAGGCCACGCTGCTGCGGGTGGCGTACGCCTACGAGCAGGCCACGGAGTGGCACCGCGCGCGGGCGCCCGTGCTGCGGAGTTGACGCCATGGACTACGAGACGGTCATCGGGCTCGAGATCCACGTGCAGCTGCTCACGCAGTCCAAGATGTTCTGCGGGTGCAGCACGCGCTTCGGCGCGCCCCCCAACAGCCAGACGTGCCCGGTGTGCCTTGGCCTTCCGGGCTCCCTGCCGGTGATCAACCGCCGCGCGGTGGAGCTGGGGCTGCGGGCGGCTCTGGTCCTGAACTGCACCGTGCACCGCACCTCCCAGTTCCACCGGAAGAACTACTACTACCCCGACCTCCCGAAGAACTACCAGATCTCCCAGTACCAGTACCTGGAGCACCCGCCCCTCGGCACGGACGGCTACCTGGACGTGGAGGTGGACGGGGTCCGGCGCAGGGTCGGCATCCGGCGGGTGCACCTGGAGGAGGACACCGGCAAGCTCGTGCACCCGGAGGGCGGGGCGGTGAGCTGGGTGGACTACAACCGCTCCGGGGTACCCCTCATGGAGATCGTCACCTACCCGGACCTGCGCTCGCCCCTGGAGGCCCGGGCGTTCCTCCTGAAGCTGCGGCAGGTGCTGCAGTGGGCGGAGGTGTCCACGGGGCGCATGGAGGAGGGTACCCTGCGCTGCGACGCCAACGTGTCCCTGCGGCGCCCC
>BEII01000200.1 GCA_002898935.1 bacterium HR32 | reverse complement strand
ACCCTCATCACCATTCCCAACGACCGCCTGCTGCAGCTGGTGGACCGGTCCGTGAGTATGATCGAGGCCTTCCGGGTGGCGGACGACGTCCTGCGCCAGGGGGTCCAGGGGATCGCAGACCTCATCACCGTCCCGGGCCTCATCAACCTGGACTTCGCGGACGTGCGCACGGTGATGGCGGAGGCCGGCTCCGCCCTCATCGGCATCGGGGTTGCGAGCGGCGAGGACCGGGCGGTGCGGGCGGCGCGGACGGCCATCAGCAGCCCGCTGTTGGAGACGTCCATGGAGGGCGCCCGGGGGGTGCTGCTGAACGTCACGGGCGGGCTGGACCTCGGGCTCGTGGAGGTGAACGAGGCCGCGCAGATCATCGCGGAGGCCGCAGACCCCGACGCCAACATCATCTTCGGGGCGGTGATCGACGACGGCCTGAAGGACGAGGTACGGATCACCGTGATCGCCACGGGCTTCGACGCCGCCCGGCCGCGCCGGGCCGCGGAGGCGTCAGACCGCGCGCCGGCGACGGCCCCGCCGCCGCAGGACGTGCCCGTGAAGATGTTCATCGACGACCTGGACGTGCCGGCGTTCCTGCGCAAGCGCTAGGAGCATGTCCGGGAGGTCTTCGCGGAGGAGAATCGCGCCAGCGATCGTTGGGGCGGTCTAGCCTTCGCCCCGCACGGGGCCGTGGCGCGCCGCGGCACGACTGGGCGCCCCCGGAGGACCCATGGCGTACGGACTCGACCCCGTAGAGCTCGCGGTGCGGCGGCACTTCGTGGTGCAGGAAGTGCACGCCCGCGAGGGCCGCACGAGCTTCGTGGTCTCCGAGGGGGGGCAGCTGCGGGAGCGCTTCCGGGCCCTGCGCCGGGACCTGGAGCCGCTGGGGAGCCTGCCGCTCCTGCGGCGGGCCCAAGGCCGCGTGTGGCTGCACGTCGTCCCGCGGCCTCCCCGGGGGAACAGCAGGCGGTGGCTCGCGGCCGCGCTGTTCCTGGCGACCGTGGCCACCACCTTCGCCACCGGCTACCTAGCCTCCCAGCGCTTCCAGCAGGTGCTGTCCCAGGTCCCGCACGCGGTGCTGCGCGCCGGCTACTGGCCGAACCCGTGGGTGGACGGGCTGGTCTTCAGCGCGGCGCTGCTCGGCATCCTGCTCGTGCACGAGCTGGGCCACAAGCTGGCGGCGCGGGTGCACGGCATCGAAGCTTCAGGCCCCTACTTCATCCCCTTCCCACCCCTGCTGTTGGGGAGCGAGATGTCGCTCGGCACCATGGGCGCCGTGATCTTCTCCCGCCATCCCGCGCCGGACCGGGACGGGCTGTTCGACCTCGGAGCTTCAGGCCCCCTGGCCGGCCTGGTGGTGGCGCTCGGGGTCCTGTGGGTCGGGCTGGAGCGCACGGTCCTGCTGGACCTGCACGCCCTCTGCCCCGGGCTACGGCCTGAGACGTGCGGGCCCCTGCTGGCCCTGCCGCGGTTCCCCTTCGGTCTCCCGTGGTTCGTGGACCGGGTGGTCACCTGGCGGTACGGCGCCTCCCCGGACGTGGTGGCCTACCTGGACCCGTTGCTGGACGCCGCGGTGATCGGGTTTTTCGTCACCGCGGTGAACCTGCTGCCCGCGAGCTCCCTCGATGGCGGCCACGTGACCCGCGCGCTGCTGGGCGACCGCTGGCACCGGGTGGGCTCCTACGTCGCGGTGCTGCTGCTGTTCCTGATGGGGCTTTGGCTGATGGCGGTGCTGCTGCTGGCCTTGCTCTCCCGCGGCCACCCCGGCCCCATGGACGACGTCAGCCCCCCTTCGCCGTCCCGGGTGTGGACGGGCGTGTTGCTCTTGGGCGTGTTCGTGCTCTCGCTGCCCTGGAGCAACTTCCTCCTGCTGTTCCGGCTGCTGTCGGAGTTCGTGTTGCGGTGACCGCCGCGGTCCGGGTGGACGGCCTGCGCAAGCGCTACGGCCGCGTGGAGGTCCTGCGCGGAGTCAGCTTCTCGGTTCAGCCTGGAGAGGTGGTGGGGCTGCTGGGCCCCAACGGTGCGGGCAAGACCACCACCCTGCGGGTGCTCGCGACCCTGGCGCGCCCTTCGGGCGGGAGCGCTTCGGTGTGGGGGTGGGACGTGGTGCGCCACCCGGACCGGGTGCGCGCGTGTGTGGGCGTGGTCCCCGACCAGGCGGGCGTGTACGGCCGGCTGTCGGCCAGGGAGACGCTTCGGTACTACGGCGCTCTGTGCGGCCTGCGTCGGGCGGAGCTGGACCGCCGCATCGAGCAACTGGTGGCCTGGCTCGGTATGGCGGCCTTCGCGGACCGGCCTGCCGGCACGTACTCCCGCGGCATGCGGCAGCGGCTGCACTTGGCGCGGGCGCTCTTGCACGACCCGCCGGTGCTGGTGCTGGACGAACCTACGGCCGGGCTGGACGACCCGACGGCCCAGGCGGTCCGGGACCGGCTGCGCGCCCTGGCGCGGGAGGGGCGGGGTGTGCTGCTCACCACGCATCTAGCCCAGGAGGCCCAGCGCGTTTGCGACCGGGTCGTGGTCCTGTGGGACGGGGAGGCGCGCGCAGAACTCGTCCCGGACCAGTTCGCGCGGTGGCCGCAGTTCGGACCGGATCGCCCGTGAGAGTCGCGTGGGCTGTCGTGGCCAAGGAACTCGTGGACCTGGTGCGCGACCGACGGGCGCTCCTCGTGGGCCTGCTGCTTCCCGCGGTGGCGGTCCCGGCCGTGTCGGAGTTCCTCCAGGCAAACGCGCAGCGCCGCCTGCAGACCCCCGCCCGCGTGGCCGTGGTGGGTACCCACCGGGCGCCCGCCCTCCTCCAGGCTGCCCGGGGTCTGCTGGAACCGGTGACGGTCGCCGACCCTCTGGACGCGCTGCGCCGCGGGCAGGTGGACGCGGTGCTGGTGATCCCGGAGGGTTTTGAGCAGGCCGCGCGCCGGGGCGGTGCCGAACTCACCCTGAAGTACCGGGCCCAGGATCCGCAGGGGCTGGTGGCGCGCGAGAAGGTCCTGCGCGTGGTGGCGGAGTACGCGCTGCCCCTCGTGGACCGGGCCCTGGCGCAGAAGGGGCTCAGCCGCGACCTGCTCACACCCGTGCGGCTGCGCGAGGAACCCACGGGCGGGGGAGGCGGCTGGCTTGGGTTCACCATCCCGCTGTTCGTGGTGGTGTGGGCGTTCGGGGGCGCCGCGGTAGTAGCCGCGGACGTGACCGCGGGGGAGCGGGAGCGCGGCACGTGGGACCTGCTGCTGTGTTCGCCGGCGAGCCGCTGGGGCATCGTGGCCGGCAAGTTCGCAGCCTGTAGCGTGGCCGGGTTTGCGCTGGCAACCGCCGCGGTGGCGTCCCAGTTGGCCCTCTCAGGCCTTCGCCCGGGCCCTTCGGCTGGACAGCTTGCGGCTGTCGCGGCGGCGTCGCTGTGCGCCAGCTGGGTAGCTGCGTCGGGCGCCCTCGGGCTGGGTCTAATGGCCCGCAGCGCGCGGGAAGCCAACCAGTACGCCCTGCCCTTGTACCTCGCGGCCCTGGCCACAGCCGCGGCCGCGGACGGGCTGCGCACCTGGCCTGGGGCTTCCTTCGTGCCCGTTCTGAACGCCTTCCTCCTGGCCCAGGCGGCGGTGGGAGGCGGCCTGGAAGCCGGGCGGCTTGGCGCCGCGCTGGCTTCTTCCCTGCTGGCCGCCGGGATTCTGCTCAGCCTTGCCCGGCACCTGCTGGAACGCGAACAAAGGGGCGTCTGACCGCATGTGCGGAAGGCTTGAAATCCCCGCCGGATGCGGCCACAATATCTGCTACCGGAAAGGGAAGCTACCTCAAGATCTAGAAGGTCCAGGCGGGGTCGGGGAGAGTGCGCTGCCCGTACTGCGGACACCAAGACAGCCGGGTCCTGGACTCCAGGCCCGCGGAGGAGGGGTCCAGCATCCGCAGGCGTCGGGAGTGCCCAAGTTGCGGCCGGCGGTTCACCACCTACGAGCGGGTGGAAGCCCCCGCGCTGCTGGTGGTCAAGCGGGACGGCCGCCGGGAGCCGTTTGACCGTGCCAAGGTACTGGGCGGGCTCGTGAAGGCCCGGGGCAAGCGGCCCATCCCCACTGAGGTCCTGGAGGCGCTCGCCGCGGAGGTGGAGCGCGAGGTGCGGAACTCCGGCGAGCCGGAGGTGTCGAGCAGCCGGATCGGCGAGCTGGTGATGGAGCGGTTGCGGGCGGTGGACGAGGTCGCCTTCGTCCGGTTCGCCTCCGAGTACCGCCGGTTCCAGGACGTGGAGAGCATCGTGGAGGAAGTGGCCCGCTTGCGGGCCCGCAAGGAACGGGAAGAACAGTTGCGGCGCCAAGTGCCCCTCCTGCCCCTGGCGGAAGGTCAGGGGAACGGGAAACACTGAAGGAC
>BEII01000199.1 GCA_002898935.1 bacterium HR32 | reverse complement strand
CTGGCCATGGCCAGCGACGTCCGCATCATCCTCATCAAACTCGCCGACCGCCTGCACAACCTCCGGACGATGGACGCCATGCCCCCCGACCACCAGCGCCGGAAGGCGCGGGAGACGCTGGAGATCTACGCCCCCCTGGCCAAGCGGCTGGGGATCGGCCAGCTCCAGAACGAGCTGGAGGACCGGGCTTTCGCCATCCTGGAGCCCGAGGCGTACCGGGAGATCACGGAAGCGTTGCGGGAAGCGCAGGCGCAACAGGAGGACGTGCTCCGCACCATCCAGGAGGAGCTGCACCGGGAACTGAACCGGGCGGGCATCCGGGTGGACCGCCAGCACATCAGCGCGCGGCCCAAGCACGCGTACAGCATCTACCGGAAGATGCAGCGGCCGGAGTACCAGGGGCGGGGGATTGCCCGCATCTACGACCGCCTGGGCGTGCGGGTCATCGTGGACGACGTGAAGGACTGCTACGCGGCTTTGGGGGTCGTCCACTCCCTCTGGCGCCCCATCCCCGGTGAGTTCGACGACTACATCGCCAATCCCAAGCCCAGCGGCTACCAGTCCCTGCACACCGCGGTCATCTACCGGGGGGTGCCCCTGGAGATCCAGATCCGCACCCACCGGATGCACCAGGAGGCGGAGTACGGCATCGCGGCCCACTGGCGCTACAAGGAGGGGAAGGCGGGACGGGGCGACCGGGCCTTCGAGGAGAAGCTGTCGTGGCTGCGCCAGCTCCTGGAGTGGCACCAGGAGATGCAGGACGCCCAGGAGTTCATGCGGTCCGTGAAGCTCGACCTGTTCCGCAACGAGGTGTTCGTCTTCACCCCCAAGGGCGACGTCATCGACCTCCCCAGCGGGGCCACCCCCGTGGACTTCGCGTACCGGATCCACACGGACGTGGGGCACCGGTGCGTGGGGGCGAAGGTGAACGGCCGGCTCGTGCCCTTGAGCTACCGCCTGCGCAGCGGGGACATCGTGGAGATCGTGACCTCCAAGACCGCCGGCGGGCCCAGCCGGGACTGGCTGGAGTTCGTGGTCACCAGCAACGCGCGCACCAAGATCCGGCAGTGGTTCCGCAAGCAGCAGCGCGAGGAGAACGTGGCGCGGGGCAAGGACATGCTGGAGCGGGAGCTCCGCCGCTTGGGGCTTTTGTCCAGCCTGCTGCGGGCGGACCGGATTCGGGAGGCGTGCGAGCGGCTCCAGGTGCCTGGGGAGGAGGACCTGTACGCCGCCCTAGGGAACGGCGACCTCACGCTGCTGCAGGTGGTACAGGCCCTGGGCGGGCCTCCTGCACCGCCCGTTGAACCCGCGGCCCCGGCCGCCGCACCCGCCCCGGCCGCGCCGGCAGCCCGCGGCCTGCGGGTGCGGGGAGTGGACAACGTGCTGATGACCTTGGGGCGGTGCTGCATGCCGCTCCCGGGCGACGACGTGGTGGGCTACATCACCCGGGGCCGAGGGGTCACCATCCACCGGCGCGACTGCCGGAATTTGGACTACCTGCGGCAGCACGCGGAACGCATGCTGGAGGTGGAGTGGGAGCCCTCCCCGGACGGCAGCTACCCTGTGGAGATCCAGGTGGAAGCGCTGGACCGGGTCGGCTTGTTGAAGGACGTCCTGGCCGCGGTGGCGGACACCCGCACCAACGTGTTGTCGGTGAACGCGCGGGTCCGGAAGGACAAGGTGGGCGTGATCCACCTCACCGTGGACATCCGGAACGTGGGGCAGCTCACCGCGGTCCTGCAGCGCATCGGCAAGCTCCCGGACGTCTACCGCGTGGAGCGGGTGGCGGCGGGCGGGCGGTAGAGCCCACGCCCCGGACCTCAGACCGAAGCCGGAGGAGACCCATGGGACTTCTGGAGAACCGCTGTGCCCTGGTGATGGGGGTCGCCAACCGCTGGAGCATCGCCTGGGGGATCGCCCGGGCCTTCCACCGGGAAGGCGCCCGGTGCGTGCTCACGTACCTGGGGGAGCGGGAGGAGGAGAACGTCCGGAAGCTGGCCGCGGAGCTCCGCAACCCGGTGCTCCTGCGGTGCGACGTGTCCCGGGACGAGGACCTGGAGGCCCTGCGGGAAGAACTCCGTCGGCAGGTGGGCCAGGTGGACGTACTGGTCCACAGCATCGCGTACGCGAAGACCGAAGACCTGCGGGGACGCTTCCTGGACACCAGCCGCGACGGCTACCTGCTGGCGCAGAACGTGAGCAGCTACTCCCTGGTCGCCTGCACCCGGGCGGTGGCGCCCCTGATGCCGGAGGGCGGATCCGTCCTCACCCTCACCTACCTCGCCAGCGAGCGGGTGTTCCCCAACTACAACGTGATGGCGGTGTGCAAGGCCGCCCTGGAGGCGTGCGTGCGCTACCTGGCGTACGAGCTGGGGGAGCGGGGGATCCGGGTGAACGCCATCTCCGCGGGTCCCATCCGCACCGCGTCCGCCCGGGCGGTGGCAGGTCTGGTGGAGTTCATCGAGGCGTACAAGCAGCGCGCGCCCCTGCGGCGCACCGTGGACGCGGACGAGGTGGGCGACGCCGCGGTGTTCCTGGCGAGCCCGCTCAGCCGCGGGGTCACGGGACAGGTGCTGTTCGTGGACGCGGGTTACCACATCATGGGCGTCTAGGGCGAGGAGGGCGACGTGGCGAGGACCGCACGGCGCGTGTCCGTGTTCCAGGAGTCTGTGATCCGGGAGATGACCCGCCTGTGCCAGCAGCACGCCGGGATTAACCTGGCGCAGGGGTTCCCCGACTTCGACCCGCCCCGGGAGCTGGTGGAGGCGGCCCACCGGGCGCTGTCGGACGGATACCACCAGTACGCCATCACCTGGGGTGCTCCGAGCTTCCGGCAGGCTTTGGCCGAGAAGATGGAGCGTCACCACGGCCTCTCCTACGACCCCGACCGCCACCTGACGGTGACCTGCGGGGCCACGGAGGCCATGATGGCCACCATGCTGGCCCTCGTGGACCCCGGGGACGAGGTGGTGGTCTTTGAGCCCTTCTACGAGAACTACGGCCCGGACGCAGCGCTGTCTGGCGCCCGCCTGCGGTACGTGCCGCTGGACCTGGACGACCCCGAGTTCCCCTACGACTCCAAAGCGCTGGAGCAGGCGTTCGGCCCGCGCACCAAGGCGGTGGTGTTGAACACGCCGCACAACCCCACGGGCAAGGTGTTCGGGCGGGACGAGCTGGAGCAGGTGGCGGACCTGTGTCGCCACTACGACGCCGTCGCCGTCACCGACGAGGTGTACGAACACATCACCTACGACGGGGCCCGACACACGAGCCTGGCGTCCCTTCCGGGCATGGCGGACCGCACGGTGGTGATCGGGTCCCTGAGCAAGACCTACAGCGTGACCGGCTGGCGGGTGGGCTGGGCCGCGGTCGCGGACCCACGGCTCACCGAGGCCATCCGCAAGGCGCACGACTTCCTCACCGTGGGCGCCCCCGCCCCTTTGCAGGAGGCGGGGGCGGTGGCCCTGCGGTTTCCGGACTCGTACTACGCCGAGCTCGCGGCCAGCTACCAGCGCCGGCGCGACCTGCTCCTCGCGGCCCTGCGCCGTGTGGGCTTCCGCCCCACCGTCCCTAGGGGCGCGTACTACGTGATGGCGGACTTCCGGGGGCTGTCGAGCGAGGACGACGTGACCTTCGCCCGGCGCCTGGTGGAGGAGGTGGGCGTGGCCACGGTGCCTGGCTCGTCCTTCTTCCACGAGTCCGCGCGAGGCCGTGGGTACGTGCGGTTCGCCTACCCCAAGCGGGAAGCCACCCTGGAGGAGGCCGCGCGGCGGCTGGCGCGGCTTGCGGAGCGGGTGTGAGGGCCCTGGTCCAGCGGGTGCGGCGGGGCGCGGTGTGGGTGGAGGGCCGCCTGCTGTCGGAGGTCGGCCAGGGCCTGGTGGTCCTGCTGGGCGTGCGGCACGAGGACACCGAGGACGACGCGCGGTGGCTGGCTCGCAAGGTGGCGCAGCTGCGGGTGTTCGCGGACCCCGAGGGCAAGATGAACCGGTCTGTGCTGGACGTGGGCGGTGGGGTCCTGTCTGTCTCCCAGTTCACCCTGTACGGCGACGCCCGCAAGGGCAACCGGCCGAGCTTCGTAGACGCGGCGCAGCCGGAGCACGCCCGTCGGCTGTACGAGGTGTTCAACCACGCCCTGCGGGCGCACGGGGTACCGGTGGCCACCGGACAGTTCGGCGCGGTGATGCTGGTGGAGATCCACAACGACGGACCGGTGACCCTCTGGCTCGACACGGAGGTGCTGCGGTCGTGACAGACGACGACCTGCGCTGCTTTCTGCGCACCTGCCTCGAAGGCTTCGGGGTGGCCCCGCCGCCCGACGCGGACCTGCCCGTGGCACTCCTGCG
>BEII01000198.1 GCA_002898935.1 bacterium HR32 | reverse complement strand
CGCGGCGTCGAAGGGGACGGGCTCCCGGCTGAAGGCCGCCAGGCACACTTTGCCGCCCCGCTTGGTGGCGTACAGCGCCTGGTTCACCGCGTCCGGCGCGCCCGAGCACTCCATCACCAGGTCCACCCCCAGGCCGTAGGTGAGCGCGCGCACGCGCTCCACCAGGTCCTCCGTCCGCACGTCCACCACCCAGTCCGCGCCGAGCTCCCGGCCCAGACGCAGGCGGCCCCCCCGGGTGCCTGCCAGGATCACCGCAGCACCCAGGGCCTTCCCGCAGGCCACGGCCATGAGCCCGATGGGGCCCGGCCCGATCACCAACAGCGTCTCGCCCGCCACCAACCCGCCCAGCACGTCCAGCCCGTACAGGGCGGTTCCCGCGGTCACGATGAGGGTGGCCTCGTCGAAGGGGATGTGGTCGGGCAGCCGGAAGACGGTGTTGACGTGGTTCACCGCGTATTCCGCGAAAGCTCCGTCGGTGGTGAAGCCGTTGGCCCGGTGGCCCTTGGACCGGCGCGAGTAGTTCAAGCAGGAGGTGTACATGCCGTGCCGGCACCGCTCGCACCGGCCGCAGCCTGCGTGCACCTCCACCACCACCCGGTCGCCCACGTGGAACTCGTCCACGTCCGGGCCCAGCGCCACCACGGTCCCCACGTACTCGTGCCCGATCACGTGCTGGCCGTTGAAGGGGAGCTGCCCCTCGACCAAGGCGGGCAGGCCGTTGTGCAGGATCTCCAGGTCCGTCCCGCAGATGGCCACCGCTTCGACCTTCAGCAGGACCTCCCCGGGCCCGGGTCTGGGGACCGGTTTGGTCACCGGCCGCAGGTCCCCGGGCCCGAACAACGCCCACGCCCGCATGGTCTGGGGCAGGGCCGCCACCGCCTGCATCATGAGCGCACCTCCTCCACCAGCATCTCCCGGAACACCCCCTGCACCGCGCGCACGAAGCCCGCCTCGTTGATGGCGCAGTCCACCTCCACGTAGCGCACCGAAGCCGGCAATTGTGCCCGCACCACCCGACGCAGCGCCTGGGGCACCTCAGGATCCCACAGGGGCCCACCCTCCTGCCCGATGTACGACCAGCCCCGGAGCGGCACCACCAGGGCCACGGGCCCCCGCGCGGTCCCCAGGCGTCTGCACAGCTACTCCGCCACGCGCTCCACTTCGTCCGGTTGGGCCTTGACGTTGGTGTTGTAGGGGTTGTGGTGGTGCGTGGGCCGCTCCCGGTAGGGTGCGGGCACGGTCTCGGGGGTGCCGAAGATGAAGTAGTCGAGCCCCCCAGGCGCCACCACCTGCGGCAGGCCCAGCCGCCCTGCGACCGTGAGCCGGCCGGCCTGCACGGGCGCGTAGATGTCCTCGGGGAACACCTCGCCCACCAACTCGTGCGGCGTGAGGTCCAACACCGCGACAAAGGCCCCTTCCTCCGCCAGGCGCTCCATGGCCGTCCCGCCTGCCCCGGAGGCGTGGAAGACGACGGCCTCGTAGCCTTCCTGCTGGAGCCACGCCGCGAGGGAACTCACCGCCCCGTGGGTGTTGCCGAGCGCGGTGAGCGCCACGGCGGGCTTCCCGTCCTGCGGTTCCGGCTCCGCGGCCACGGCCCCGAGCAGCATCCCCGCTGCGCGGGAGAGCACCGTTCGGCTGACGCGGTTCGGACCGCCCACGAAGTCCGCCACGGAGAACATCACGGCGACGTCGCTGGCGTGGATGTAGGGGCGCAGGTTGCCGGAGGCCACCGTGGACACCACCACCTTCGGGACCCCGAGGGGGAGAGCGCGCAGGGCGATGCACGCGGCTGCGGTGCCCTGGTTCCCTCCGATGGCCAGCGCCCCCCTGAGCTCGCCGCGACGCCAGGCTTCCAGCAGGAGCCGGCCCGCGCCTTCGCCCATGGCTGCCAGGGCCCGGTCGCGGCGCATCTGCCCCACCTCTGCCGGGCCCGCGCCCGCGGCCTGTGCCACTGCTTCCCGCAGCACGTCGGCCGGAGGCACCCCGCGCGGGGGAGGCCGCAGCCCGAGATCCACCACCCGTGCCTCGCACCCACGCTCCTGGAACCAGCGCCGCAGGAAGTCCGCCTCCTGCGCCTTGGTGTCCACGGTGGCCAGCACCGCGACCCACCCGCCCCTTGGTGTCCGCATCCCCTAGCCGCTCCCGAGAAGCCGCAGCCACAGCGCGGTGCGGCACGCGTCCTCCAGGTACTCGGTCACGGACAGCGCCTCGTCCAGGTCCGCTCCCACGGTGACCGTGCCGTGCTCCGCCAGGATGGCGGCCCGCATGCCTTCCGCCCCCAGGGCCTCTCCCACCGCCTCCGCCAGCTCGCGGCTTCCGGACGGCGCGGGCGGGACGAGGGCCATGCGGCCGCCCAGGAAGGTCCGGGCCGCCCCCGTGTGGAGCGGCGGCAGGCGGTGCGCGGCGGCGAAGACCAGCGCGTAGGGCGGGTGCAGGTGCACCACCGCGCCCACGTCGGGCCGCCGTCGGTACACCGCGAGGTGGAAGTGCCGCTCCTTGGACGGCCGCAACTCCGAGCCCTCCAGGAGGTTGCCGTCGAGGTCCATCAACAGGACCTCGCGGGCCGAGAGCCGCGCGAGGGGAAGGCCCGTGGCCTTGATGAGCACCCGGTCCTGCCCGGGAACCCGGCAGCTCACGTTTCCGCTGATCCCTGGCGCGAGCCCCATGCGCGCGGCCCGCCGGGAGACCGCGGCCACCTGCCGGCGCAAGCGCTCCAGGTCGGTCACGGCTGCCACGCCCGCTCCGGGAAGTCCGCCTGGGCCACGTCCACGGGGAACTTGCGGGCCTCTTCCACGAAGTCCGCGAGGTGGCGCGCCATCCGCCGGAAGATCTCCATGCCCTTCTCCGGATTCGCCCGGAAGGGGTTGCCGATCACCGCGGTGTCCGAGTACTCATGGTGCTCCATGGGGACCCAGATGTTCTCCGACTCCTGGAAGATGACGGTCCCGGTGCCGTCCACCTTGGAGAACTTCTCGCCCATCCAGCGGGGCGCGTGGGCCCGGTCCGAGACGGCCCGCCGCATGTCCACCAGGGCCTCGTGGACCGCCATCACGCACGAGGTCTCCAGCTCGCTGCTGTGCCACCCGGGCGTCTCCTCGGGCGGGTTCTCCAGTACGCCCCGCAGCACGTTCACCTCCCGCTCCGTGGGCGTCTTGTAGAAGGCGAAGAAGGCGCCCGTGCGGTACCGCAGGTAGCGCAGGACCTCGTCGATGGGCTTGGTGTTGGACCCGTGGTGGCTCACGAACACCACCCGCCGGAAACCGTGGAACACCAGGCTCAACGCCACGTCGTGCATGACCCGCCGGTACGTCTCCGCCTGCAGGGTGATGGTGCCCGCGCCCTCCAGCAGCCGTCCCATGTGGTGGGGGGAGTACCCGAAGGGGACCAGGGGCGCGTACAGGCAGTCCGCCATCTCGGAGGCCATGACTACGGCCGTCATGGTGATGTAGCTGTCCGTGCCGAGCGGGATGTGGGCGCCGTGCTTCTCGGTACTCCCTAAGGGCACCAGCACGATGTCCTGGCCCGGCTCCCGCAGGCGCTCTGCCACCTCCGCGTAGGACATGGCGAGCAGGTTGCGCTTGCGGCCGTCCGGCGGGACGTCCGCGGCAAAGTACCGGTGGTAGGCAGGCTGCGACGTGGACAAGGGATCCCCTCCTCGCGCCGAGTTGTGGAAAAGGGTTTCCACACGGACCGGGAATCTCCTCCTCCCAGCCGCTTACGGGCTACCGGCGCACGAGGGCGCTGCCGTACAGGCCCGTGGGCTTCCAGAGCAGGATCAGCAGCATGGCGGCGAAGGGCGCCATCTGAGCCAGGGGCGCGTACACCAGGGAGCCCAGGGACACCACCTGCCCCACCAGGAAGGCCGACACCAGGGTCCCCTTGAGGCTCCCGAGGCCTCCGATGATCACCACCATGAACACGAAGGGGACTACCTCCAACCCCATCTGGGGGTCCACCATCACCAGCGGGCCGTGGAGGGCTCCGGCGAGCCCGGACAGCACGCCGGCCCCCACGAAGGTCCCTGTGAACAGGCGGTAGACGTCCACCCCGAGACCCTCCACCTGGTCCACGTCCTCCACCGCAGCCCGGATAGCGGTGCCCACGATGGTCCGCCTGAGGACCCACTGGATGGTGGCGTAGACCGCCAGGGCGATCCCGATCACCAGCAGCCGGTACACGGGCACGGGCGTGCCCAGGACCGCCACCTGGGCCTCCACGGGGATCCCCATGGGCCGGGGCACCAGGCCCCACAGGTACTTGATGGCGCCCACCCCGGCCATCAGCACCCCGAAGGAGGTGATCATGGTGAAGGTGATCTCCCGGGCGTAGATGCGGTAGAACACCCACCGCTCCACCACCCAGCTCAACGCGCC
>BEII01000197.1 GCA_002898935.1 bacterium HR32 | reverse complement strand
TGGCGGGCGCAGGACTTCCAGTCCGTCCGGGCCGGCATCAGCGGCGCCATGGGCCTGCCCGTGGAGGTCCAACAGCAGTGGGAGCGCGCGACGGGGGGCAAGCTGGTGGAGGGCTACGGGCTCACGGAGGCCTCGCCCGTGACCCACTGCAACCCCCTGTACGGTCTGCGCAAGCCGGGCAGCATCGGGATCCCGGTGCCGGACACGGACGCCCAGGTGGTGGACCCGGAAACCGGGGTGCCGCTCCCGGTGGGGGAAGTGGGCGAGCTGTGCGTGCGCGGCCCGCAGGTGATGGCGGGATACCGGAACCAGCCGGAGGAGACCGCGCGGGCGTTGCGCGACGGTTGGCTCCACACGGGTGACATGGCGCGCATGGACGAGGACGGCTTCTTCTACATGGTGGATCGCAAGAAGGAGATGATCAACGTGGGCGGGCTCAAGGTCTTCCCGCGGGAGGTGGAGGAGGTCTTGTACCGACACCCCGCGGTGCGGGAGGCGGCGGCGGTGGGCGTCCCGGACCCGGCTCGCGGTGAGGTGGTCAAGGCCTTCGTGACGTTGAAGCCAGGCGCGCAGGCCACGGAGGAGGAACTGGTGGCATTCTGCCGGCAACACCTGGCGCCCCACAAGGTACCGCGGTCGGTGGAGTTCCGGCCCGAACTGCCCAAGACGTTGATCGGCAAGGTCCTCCGTCGGGCGCTGGCAGAGGAGGAGCGGCTGAAGGCACCCTCCTGAACGCCCCTCGCCGCCCGTTCCGCCCCGTTGTACCCTGCGGGAGGGGCCGGATGCGCAGCCGTCGTTTCTGGAACTTGGTGCACCGCCACGCGCGGGCCTACGCGGTGGGCTACGCCGCCGCCCTCGCGGCGGTGGCCATGGCTCAGGTTGCCCCGTGGGTGTTGCGGGCCGCGGTGGACGGCATCCAGCGCCAGGACCCCCACGTCCCGCGGCTGGCCCTGCTGCTGGTCGGCCTGGCCCTCGTGGAGGGTGCCTTCAGCTACACCATGCGTTGGCAGATCCTCGGCGCTGCCTTCCGGATCGAGGCGGAGCTGCGGCGGGAGCTGTTCGCGCACCTGCAGCGGATGGATGCGACCTTCTTCCACCGATGGCGGACCGGAGACCTCATGGCGCGCGCGGTGAGCGACGTGCGGGCGGTGCAGCGGTTCGCGGGGGTGGGGCTCATGCGGTCCTTCCACACCGTGGTGATGGTGGCCACCTCCGTGGCCTTCATGCTGACGGTGAGCCCACGCCTCACCGCGGTCACCATGGCCATCCTGCCGCTTGCGACCGTGCTGTTCGTGGTGCTGGGACGCCAGGTGCACCGGCGGTTCGAGACCGCGCAGGAGCGGTTCAGCGACCTTTCCACCCGAGCCCAGGAGAACTTCAGCGGCATCCGGGTGGTGAAGGCCTTCGCGCGGGAGGAAGCGGAGGTGGAGCGCTTCCGGGACGCGGTGGAGGCCGTGGCGGCCACCAACGTGCGGTTGGCGCGGGTGCAGGGCGCGGTGTGGCCGGCCATCGGGCTCGTCCTGGGGCTTGCTGCGGTGGCCCTCCTGTGGGAGGGCGGGCGGCTGGTGGCTGCAGGCCGGCTCACGGTGGGCCAGCTGGTGCAGTTCTCCTACTACCTGGCGCGCCTCAGCTTCCCCATGATCGCCGCCGGATGGGTGCTCAACCTGTGGCAGCAGGGCCGCGCGTCCATGGGGCGGCTGGAGGAGGTGTTGAACGCCCGACCGCGGATCGCAGACCCCAAGGACCCCGTGCGCCTGCCCGCGGTGCGCGGGGAGGTCGAATTCCAGGGCGTGTGGTTTTCCTACGACGGTGTCCCAGTCCTGCGGGACGTGAACCTGCGCATCCCCGCGGGCGCCACGGTGGCGGTGGTGGGACCCACCGGCGCGGGCAAGAGCACCCTGGTGAGCCTCATCCCGCGCCTGCTGGATCCCACCCGGGGCCGCGTGCTGCTGGACGGGGTGGACCTCCGGCGCCTGCCGCTGCGGACGGTGCGGGAGGCGGTGGGGTTCGTCCCCCAGGACCCGTTCCTGTTCAGCGACACCCTCCACGCCAACATCGCCTTCGGCGGCGACGGCGAGCGGGTGGAGCGAGCCGCGGAGGTGGCCCGGATCGCCAAGGACCTGGGCCAGCTGCCCCAGGGCTACGAGACCCTGGTGGGCGAGCGAGGCGTGACCCTGTCCGGTGGACAGCGGCAGCGCACGGCCCTCGCCCGGGCCCTGGCCCGGGACCCCCGGATCCTCGTCCTGGACGACGCGTTGAGCAGCGTGGACACCCAGACGGAGGAGGAGATCCTACGGGGGCTGCGGTCCGTGCTGCAGTCCCGCACCGCCGTGGTCATCTCCCACCGCATCTCCACCATCCGGGACGCGGACTGGATCGTGGTCCTGGACCAGGGGCAGGTGGTGGAGCAGGGGACGCATGACGCCCTGCTGGCCCGCGGTGGCCTGTACGCGGAGCTGTACGAGCAGCAGCGCCTGCGGGAAGCCCTGGAGCAGGAGGCGCCGTGACCGCCCCCCCGTACGAGGAGGAGGTGCTCTCGGGAAGGGCCGACCCGCGGGTGGTGCGGCGGCTGGTCGGCTACGTGCGGCCCTACCGCGGCCGGGTGCTCGCTGCGGTGGCCCTCCTGGTGGTGGCGTCCGCCACGGAGCTGGCAGGACCCCAACTGTACCGGGTCGCCATCGACCGCTATATCGCACCCCCCGGTGGCCGGCCAGACTTCGGGGGACTGGGCGCGGTAGCTGCGGCGTACCTCCTGGTGGTCCTGGTGGGCTTCGGCGCCCGGTGGACGCAGAACGTGGTCATGCAGGCGGTGGGCCAGCGGGCCATGGCGGACCTGCGCATGGACCTGTTCCGCCACCTCCAGCGGCTGCCCTTGGCCTTCTACCACCGAAATGCGGTGGGCCGGCTGGTGACCCGGGTCACCAACGACGTGGACAGCCTGAACGAGCTGCTCACCTCGGGCGTGGTGGCGGTGTTCGGGGACCTGCTGACCCTGGTCGGCATCGTGGCGGCCATGGTGTGGCTGGACTGGCGGCTCGCCCTGGTGGCGCTCAGCGTGCTGCCCGTGGTGTACGCGGTCACCGAGCGGTTCCGACGCCGGGCTCTGGAGGCCTACCGCGCGGTGCGGACGCGGCTCGCGCGCATCAACGCGTACCTGAACGAGCACATCACCGGCATGCCGGTGGTGCAGCTGTTCACGCAGGAGGCCCGCAGCCTGCAGCGGTTCGACGCGCTGAACCACGACCACCTACAGGCCAACCTCGGGTCTCTGTCGAACCTGGCGCAGTTCTTCCCCTCCGTGCAGGTGCTGGGGACCGTGGCGGTGGCGCTGCTGCTGTGGTACGGGGGAGGCCAGGTGGTGCAGGGATGGACCACCCTGGGCGTGCTCGTGGCCATGGTGCAGTACGCGGAGCGCTTCTTCGACCCCATCCGGGAGCTGGCGGAAAAGTTCAACCTCCTGCAGCAGGCGCTGGCGAGCAGCGAGCGCATTTTCGGCCTGCTGGACGAACCGGTGACGGTGCGGGACCCGGCGCGTCCGGTACGGCTGGAGCGGGTGCGGGGCGAGGTGGTGTTCGACGACGTGTGGTTCGCCTACGACCCCGAGGGGGCGGGCGGCCGGGACGGTGCGGGCTGGGTGCTGCGGGGCGTGTCCTTCCGCGTGGCCCCGGGCGAACGGGTCGCCCTGGTGGGCCCCACGGGGGCGGGGAAGAGCTCCGTGCTGAACCTGCTGTGCCGGTTCTACGACCCCCAGCGCGGCCGGGTGCTGCTGGACGGGGTGGACGTGCGGTCGGTCCGGCAACAGGACCTGAGGCGCCACATCGGGCTCGTGCTGCAGGACGTGTTCCTGTTCTCCGGGACGGTGGAGGACAACATCCGGCTGTGGGACCCGGAGATCTCCGAGGAACGGGTGCGGGAAGCGGCCCGCTTCGTCGGGGCGGACCGCTTCATCGAGCGGCTGCCGGACGGCTACCGCACGGAGGTGGGCGAGCGGGGGGTACGGCTGTCCATGGGACAGCGGCAGCTCATCGCGTTCGCCCGGGCTCTCGCGTACAACCCCGAGGTCCTCCTCTTGCTGGACGAAGCCACGAGCAGCGTGGACGCAGAGACGGAGCGGTGGATCCTGGAGGCCATGGACCGAGTGCTCCGCGGTCGGACCTCCATCGTGATCGCGCACCGCCTGTCCACGGTCCAGAGCGTGGACCGGATCCTCGTGCTGCACCGGGGCCGCCTGGTGGAAGAAGGCACCCACGCGGACCTGCTGGCCCAGGGAGGGGTGTATGCCAAACTGTACCGGCTGCAGCTTCACGGGTCAGGGCTGCGGACGGAGGGGAGGGCGTGACCAGGTGAACGAGGCACAGGTGGTGGCGGAACTGCAGCGGCTGATGGCAGAGGCGGTGGCC
>BEII01000196.1 GCA_002898935.1 bacterium HR32 | reverse complement strand
TGTTCCTCCCGCCCCGAGTCGCCCCGGTGCAGGTGGTGGTGGTTCCCGTGCGGGCGGAGCGGGAGCCCGCGGTGTTGGAGCGGGCGCGAAGGCTACTGGTTGAGCTCGGCGGTCGCTTCCGGGTGAAGTTGGACGACCGGGAGGAGTACACGCCGGGCTGGAAGTTCAACGAGTGGGAGATGCGCGGAGTACCCGTCCGGGTGGAGCTGGGGCCGCGCGACCTGCAGGAGGGCCGGGCGGTGGTGGTGGCGCGGGACGCGGAGGGCCAGCGCCGCTCGGTGCCGCTGGAGAGCCTGGCGGACGCCGTGGCCAGCGAGCTGGAGGCGATCCAGGCGCGTATGCTGGACCGGGCGCGGGCGTTCCTCGAGGCCCACACCGCCCCCGCCCGCGATTACGCGGACGCGGTGGAGCGGATCCGCCAACGCCAGGGGTTCGTGGGCGTGCGCTGGTGTGGCGACCAATCGTGCGAGGACCGACTTCGGGAGGACAGCGGCGGCTCACCCCGCGTGATCCCGGGGGAGCCGGTCGAAGGCCCCTGCCTCGTCTGCGGACGCGCTGCACGGGCGATCGTGTACTTCGCCCGCGCCTACTGAAGATGGAGATCGGGCTTGTAGGCCTCGGCCGGATGGGTGGAGGGATGGCTCGCCGCCTCCTCCGCGCAGGCCACGACGTGGTGGGGTACACCCGGAGTGCGGAGACCCTCCGCCGGGCTGAGGAAGCCGGCATCCGTACTGCCCACTCCCCGGAAGAACTCGCCGCCGCGCTTTTCCCTCCACGCACCGTGTGGCTCATGGTCCCGGCCGGGCAACCTGTGGACGACACGGTGGACGCCCTCACACCCCACCTCGTACCCGGAGACATCCTGGTGGACGGCGGCAACTCCTTCTACCGGGACACCCTGCGGCGGGCCGCCACCTTGCGGGCGCGTGGGGTTCACTTGGTGGACGTCGGCACGAGCGGCGGGGTGTGGGGGGAGGAGACCGGCTATTGTCTCATGGTGGGGGGAGAACGTGAGGTCGTGGAGAACCTCCGGCCCGCCTTCGAGGCTCTGGCCCCGGCCCCGGACCGGGGGTGGGGTCATGTGGGGCCGGTGGGGGCCGGCCACTTCGCGAAGATGGTCCACAACGGCATCGAGTACGGCCTCATGCAGGCCTATGCGGAGGGCTTTGCGATCCTGCGACGCAAGCACGAGTTCGAGCTGGACCTGCACCAGGTCGCAGAGATCTGGCGCTACGGCAGTGTGATCCGGTCGTGGCTCCTGGACCTCATCACCCGGGCCCTCGCCGAGGATCCCGAGCTCTCGGACGTGGCCCCCTACGTGGAGGACTCCGGGGAAGGCCGTTGGGCCGTCGCCGAGGCGATCGACCTGGACGCCCCCGCGCCGGTGATCACCCTGGCGCTCCTTCAGCGGCTGCGCTCACGGGACCTGGAGGCTTACGGGGACCGGCTCCTCGCGGTGTTGCGCGCACAGTTCGGTGGACACCCCGTAAGGCGAGTTGGCGACGCGCGCTGAGATCCCGCCGCACCTCTTCGTGGTGTTCGGCGCCACCGGGGACCTCATGCGCCGTAAGCTCCTGCCGGCGCTTGCCCAGCTCGGGTCTCGGGGCGCCCTCCGGCAAAGCGTCGTGCTCGGTGTGGGGCGGTCTGGGTGGGACGATGCCCGCTTCCGGACCTGGGCGCGAGAAGCGCTCAAGGCCGCCGGCCCCAAGGCAGAGGCGCTCTCGAGATGGGGGGAGACCTGCCTGTTCTTCCAGTCCGTCGGGCAAGGGCGTCCGGAGGACTACAGAGCACTGCGGGCCCGCGTCGAGGCGCTGGAGCGCGAGTTCGAGATCCCCGGAAACCGCGTGTTCTACTTCGCCCTTCCGCCCCACGCATTTGCCCCGACGGTGGAGGAGGTGGGGCGGAGCGGACTCCACCGGGGGAGAGGATGGGCAAGACTCGTGATTGAGAAGCCGTTCGGGCTGGACCTCTCGTCCGCCCGAGAGCTCAACGCGCGAATCCATGCCTACTTCGACGAACGACAAGTCTACCGGATTGACCACTACCTGGGCAAGGAGACCGTCCAGAACCTGTTCACCTTCCGGTTCACGAACCCGATCTTCGAGTCCGTGTGGAACCGGGACCGCATCGACCACGTGCAGATCACGGTGGCGGAGACGATCGGGGTCGAGGGTCGCCGGGACTACTTCGACCACGTCGGGGCGCTCCGCGACATGGTCCAGAACCACCTGACCCAGCTCCTCACCCTCGTGGCGATGGAGCCGCCGGCGGCCTTCGAACCCGAGGCGATCCGGAACGAGAAGGTGAAAGTCCTGCGCTCAGCCGTCCCGGTCCGGCGCGAGGACGCGATCTTCGGACTGTACGAGCGCGGAAGGATCGAGGGAGCGGAAGTGCCTGGGTACGGTGAGGAGATCGGCGCTCCCTCGCGCACGGAGACCTTCGTGGCGTTGCGGCTGGAGGTCGCCAACTCGCGCTGGCAAGGCGTGCCCTTCTACTTGCGCACCGGTAAGCGCATGGAGCGCCCGCTCAGCCAGGTGGTCGTGCGGTTCCGGGCTGCCCCGGTCGTCCTCTTCGGCCCCGGCTGCCGTGCGGAGTCGAACGTCCTCGTGATCACGATCCAGCCGGACGAGGGGTTCGACCTGTACTTCTCGGTGAAGTCTCCGGGACAGCCGATCCGGTTCACAACAGAGCGGCTGCACTTCCGGTACGCGGAGGCGTTCGGTCCCCTTCCGGAGGCGTATGAGACGCTCCTCATGGACATCCTGCTCGGGGATCCGTCGCTGTTTGTCCGGTCGGATGAGGTGGAAGAGGCGTGGCGGCTCTATGC
Organism: bacterium HR32; assembly: GCA_002898935.1. Classification (GTDB taxonomy): domain Bacteria; phylum Sysuimicrobiota; class Sysuimicrobiia; order Sysuimicrobiales; family Sysuimicrobiaceae; genus Tepidifontimicrobium. Next base: position 1,579 of record BEII01000196.1, on the reverse strand, counting down.
GCCCCTGCTCGTGGATCGGCCGGAGGTCTACCCCTATCGTGCCGGTACGTGGGGGCCTCAGGAGGCCGACGCGCTCCTCGGGCGCGAAGGCCGGAGTTGGTTTCCGGCGTGAGGCCGGAGGTCCGAGTCTATCCCGATCTGGAGGCGCTGGTCGGGGAGGCTGCCCGGGACATCGCCGCGTCCGTGCGGGATACGATCGCTCGATCCGGCCGCTGCACGGTGGCCCTCGCGGGCGGGCGCACGCCGAGGCGGCTGTACCAGCTCCTGGCGGGGGAACGGATCCCCTGGGAGGCGGTGCACCTCTTCTGGGGCGATGAGCGGTACGTGTCCGCGGACGACCCGCAGAGCAACTTCCGGCTCGCGCGAACGACACTGCTGGATCGGATCGCCATCCCTCAAGACAACGTGCACCCCATCCCGACACACTTCGGGGACCCGGAGGAAGCGGCCGCCGCGTACGAAGAGACACTGCGCCAGATGTTTGGGTCGGATCCTCGGTTCGACCTCGTGCTGTTGGGGATGGGCGCCGACGGGCACGTGGCCTCGCTCTTTCCAGACTCTCCCGCCCTACTCGAATCGGCACGTTGGGTGGTGGCCGTGCGGACGAACGCACAACCGCCCGTACGGATTACCCTGACCCTTCCGGTGATCAACCGAGCCGCCCGCGTGGACCTCCTGGTGGCCGGGGCCGAGAAACGCGGCGTGCTCCACCGTGCGCTCCACGGGCCTTTCGACCCGACGCGTTGCCCCGCGAGCGCCGTCCGGCCCCAAGACGGCGTCGTGATCTGGTGGATCGATCAGGCGGCCGCAGGAGGCGTCGATTCGAACGGGCTATACTCGACCTAGAGTCATGGCTTCGAGGCGCGCCGGCTGGGGCAAGATCCTGAAGATCGTGTGGGCGCTGGGCCGGGAGTCTCTGCGGCCCCCATCGCCCATCGACCCCGTACGATCTCCGGCGCGCACCTGGCAGCCCTCCCTGTGGGCCAGCTGGCTCCCCTTCCGGTCCACCCACAACCTCCTGGAAGTCTTCCAGGCCCTGCGGGAGAACGCGGACAACCTGGACTACGCGTGGCGCATCCTGACGGAAGGGGTGTGCGACGGCTGCGCTTTGGGGACCAAGGGTTTGCGCGACTGGACCATGGAGAACGTCCACCTGTGCAACGTGCGGCTCCGGCTGTTGCGTCTGAACACGATGCCGGCCTTGGATCCGCGTGTCCTAGAGGAGGTCGATGCCCTCCGGAAGCGGCGCTCTCGCGAGCTGCGGGCCCTGGGCCGCCTGCCTTGCCCCATGGTCCGGCGGCGCGGGGATCGAGGGTTTCGGCGCATCTCCTGGGAGGAGGCGTTCGGGGAGATCGCCGACCGCATCCGTGCGACTCACCCGGACCGGACGTACTTCTACATGACGAGCCGTGGGCAGCCCAACGAAAACTATTACGCGTTGCAGAAGGCGGTGCGGGCCATCGGGACGAACAACGTGGACAACGCCGCCCGCATCTGCCACTCGCCGAGCACCTTCGCCCTCAAGGAAGCCCTGGGCGTGGCCGCCACCACGTGCTCGTACCGCGACCTCATCGGTACC
>BEII01000195.1 GCA_002898935.1 bacterium HR32 | reverse complement strand
GCCACCGCTTCGTGGAAGGCCCTTCGGAAGTCCGCCACCCCTTCCCGCACCTGCGGGTGCACGCGGTTCGTCAACAGCACGACCACCAGCGCACGCTCAGGGTCTACGGCCACCGAGGTGCCCGTGAACCCCGTGTGGCCAAAGGACCGAGGCCCAAGTGCAGCGAAGAACGCCTCGGGGTGGTGCAGGACCCAGCCCAGTCCGCGCGGCGGGCCCGCGGCGGCGCCGCGCTGGTCCCGTACCGCCTCGAGGCGATAGTCCTCCGGGAGCCACGCAGCCGGCCCCGCCCACGCTTCGGCCACGCGCGCCACTTCCTCCGCGGTGGAGAACAGGCCGGCGTGAGGGGCTACGCCACCCAGCGCATAGTAGGCGTTCCCGTCGTGGACCTCTCCCACGATCACCCCCTCGCGCCAGGGGAATCCCGCCCCTGCCTCGCCTGCCAGGTCTCGCTCGTAGCGGTTTCCCCGCTCTGTGGCCGCGCACCGCCTGTGCCAGGCGGGCGGTGGACAGAACTGACTCTGCCCAAGCCCCAGCGGCCTGGCCACGTGTTCTTCGAACAGCGCGTCCATCCGCCGGCCGGTGGCACGCTCCACGGCCGCGCCCACCAGCAAGACCCCCAGGTCCGAGTACACCACGCGCTGGCCTGGCTCCGCCTCCAAAGGGACCTTGGCCACCGCCTGCACCACCGCGTCCAGTCCCCGGGCCTCCAGGTACAGGGGCCGCCACGCCGGAAGCCCACCGGTGTGCGCGAGGGCCTGGCGCACCGTCACCCGTCCGCAGGGGGCCTCCTGCAGCTCAGGCAGCCAGCGGCGGAGCGGCGCGTCCAGGTCCACCAGTCCCTCCGCGCACAGCCTCAGAACGACCGGCACCGTGCACAGCACCTTGGTCAGGGACGCCAGGTCGAACAGCGTGTCCAGCTGCACCGCGCGGTGCTCCGGGACGACCTCCGCGTTCCCCACGGCGACCGAAGACACGGCCTTCTGTGCCCGGCGCACCACGGCCACCCCGCCCGGGAACACGCCCGCGCTGACCCCCGCCTCAAGGAGCCTCCCGAGCTCCCTCACACGCGCTCTGGCCGCATCCTCGGGTCCAGCAGCTCCTGCAGCCCGTCGCCCAGCAGGTTGAACCCGAGGACGACCACCGCGATGGCGAGGCCCGGCGCGATGGCGTTCCACGGCGCGATCTCCATGAACTGCCGCCCCTCGCTCAGCATGTTGCCCCAAGAGGGCACCGGCGGCTGGATCCCGAGGCCCAGGAAGCTCAGGGCGGACTCCGAGAGTACCGCCAGCGACAGGCCCAGAGACACCTGCACCAGAACGGGCGCCATGGCGTTGGGCGCCACGTGCCGTACGAGGACCCTCAGGCCACTCGCGCCCAGGGCTCGGGCCGCCTCCACGTACTGCTCGGTCCGCACCGTGAGCGCTGCGGCCCGGGCCACGCGGACGAACTGGGGCGTGTACACAAGGCCCAGGACGGCCACCAGGTTCCCCAGGGACGGGCCCAGCACGGCCATGACCGCCATGGCGAGCAGCAGGCCCGGGAAGGCGAACAGGACGTCGGCGACCCGCAGGACCAGGTGGTCTGCAACCCCGCCCGCATACCCGACGGCCACGCCCACGGTGGTGCCGAGCAGCGTCGCCAGCCCCACGGCACCGAAGGCCACCAGCACCGAGGGCCGCGCGCCCACCAGGAGCCGGCTCAGCAGGTCCCGGCCGAACTGGTCGGTGCCCAGCGGGTGGTCCCATGAAGGACCCTGCAGCAGCGCTTGAGTCCGCATGGCCAGGGCGCGATCCAGCAACAGCGGCGGGGCCAGGAGCGCCACGCACAGGCACGCGGCCACCACCCCGGCGCCCGCGAGGGTGAGCCACCGCCGCTCCCGCGGCATCCGCCGCCAGCGGGCGCGCCAGGCGCCTTCCGCCCGCGCGCTGCCTGCTCCCCACGCCGCCCGCGCGACGAGCTGCCCCTCAGTCATACCGGATGCGCGGGTCGATCCACGCGTACAGCAGGTCTGTCGCGAGGTTGCACGCCACGAACAGCGTCGCGGTGACCATCACCACACCCTGCAGCATGGGGTAGTCGCGTTGCAGGATGGCGCTGAGGGCCAGCCGTCCCATGCCAGGAAGCCCGAACACCTCCTCCACCACCACCGCTCCGCCCAGCAGGTACCCCAACTGGAACCCCACCACGGTCACCACCGGCACCAGGGCGTTGCGCAGGACGTGTCGGCCCAGCACCGCCCGGGCTGCGAGCCCCTTCGCCCGGGCGGTTCGTACGTACTCCTGACCGAGGACCTCCAGGACCGAGGCCCGCACGTACCGCGTGAGGGCCGCGGCCAGCCCCGCCGCCAGCGCCAGGGCGGGCAGCAGCATGGCGGACAGGTTGCGGCCCAGGTCCTCCCACGGCGAAACGTACGTACCGAGCGCGCGCACCCCGAGACGCGAGGAGCCCAGGATCAGCATGGTGCCGAGCCAGAAGTTCGGCACCGACAGGCCGAGCAGCGCGAGCACGCTCAACGCCGGTGAGACCCATCCTCTCCGGCTGGTTGCCGCCACCACCCCCGCCGGAAGCGCCACGGCCACCGCCAGGCCCACCGCGAGCAGAGCGAGCTCCACCGTGACCGGCAGCCGGCTGGCGATCTCGTCCCTGACCGTCCGCGCGGTGCGCAGGGAGACGCCCAGGTCCCCCTGCGCCACCCGCGCCAGGTAGTCCAAGTACTGCGCCCACACGGGTCGGTCCAGCCCGAACACCCGCCGGAGCTCCGCCATCTGCTCGGCCGTCATCTCCACCTGGGTCCCCAAGAACAGCTGGATGGCGTCCCCCGGGACTAGGCGGATAATGAGGAACACCAGGGTCACCGCGCCCCACAGGACGGGGATGGCCGCCAGCAGGCGCCGCAGTACGTACCGCTGCATTCGTTACTTCTGCGCCTCCTCCAGGTAGTACAGGGATCCGTTGCCCACCACCCGGAAGCCCCGCAGGCCCGGGCGCAAGACCTGTGTCTCGAAGGGCGTGTACAGGAACAGGGCGGGCGCCCGCTCCACGAGCAGCACCTGGAGCTCCTCGTAGATGGGCTTGCGCCGCTCCGGGTCCAGGTTCACCCGACCCCGCTCCAACAGCCGGTCCACCGCCTCGTCCTTGAACAGGAAGTTGTTCACCGCGCCTGCGCTGTGGAAGGTCCGGTACAGGAACCGGTCGGGGTCCGGGTCTCCCCCGCGCAGCTCCACCATGGTGTCGAAGTCGCGCTTGACCCACCGGTCGATGTACGTTCCCCACTCCACCTGTTCCAGGGTGGCCACCACGCCCACCTCCCGCAGCTGCGCTTGGATCACCTGTGCCACCGCGATCCCGCCTTCGTACGTAGGAGACGTCACGATGCGCGTGCTGAAGCCGTTGGGATACCCCGCCTCGGCCAGCATGCGCCGCGCCCGCGCGGTGTCCCGCCGGTACGAGGGCAGGCGGCTTGCGGGCAGCGCTTAGGCCCGGACCGAAGCCGGGATGGGCCCGGAGACCTCCGCGAACCCCAGCTCCGCGGCCTGCAGGATGGCCTCGCGGTCGATGGCGAAGCTCAGCGCGTACCGGACCACCGGGTTCTGGAAGGGCGGGCGGGTGGTGTTGAACGAGAAGATCCGGAGGTTGATGCCGGGCTTCTGCAGCACGACCACCCCCGGCTCCCGCTTCGCCTGTACCACCACGCTCCCCTGGTTGATGGTGGCCATGTCCAGGGCACCGCTGCGCACGCCGGCCAGCAGGGACGCCTGGTCCGGGATTACCCGGAAGACGACCTGGTCCACCCGCGGGAGTCCTCTGCGGAAGTAACGGGGGTTCCGGACGAGGCGCATGAAGTTGTCCGGCACCCACTCCGCCAGCATGAAGGGACCGGTGCCCGCCACCGTCCGCTGCAGGTTCCCGTGCTGTTGCACCGCCGCCTTCTCCACGATGGCCAGGTTGCCGGAGGCGAGCCCGGACAGCAGCGAAGCCAGGGGGTGGCGCAGCCGGATGCGGACCGTGTAGCGGTCGGGGGTTTCCACGGACTCGATGGCGTCGATGTACGACCGCCCCGGGGAGCGGGTCGCAGGGTCCAGCACCCGCTCCAGGCTGAACCTCACGTCCTCGCTGGTCAGCTCGGCCCCGCTGTGGAAGCGGACCCCGCGCCGCAGCCGGAACACGTATGTCCGGCTGTCCGGGGTCTCCCAGGACTCGGCCAGGTCCGGCTCGATCCGCAGCTGGTCGTTGTAGCGGACCAGCTTGTTGTACAGGAGGTCGAGCCTTCGGAACAAAGAGAACGCGGTCACGATGTGCGGATCGAGACCCACCACTTCCTGGTCCACGCCCAAGGTGATGGTGACAGGGGCGGGAGCGGCCTGTGCGGACAACAGGCTTCCCGCGGCCACCAGCAAAGCGACGCCCACCAGCCACGCGCGCATACCCCTCACCT
>BEII01000194.1 GCA_002898935.1 bacterium HR32 | reverse complement strand
TTCGACCCGCAGCCCCAGGGTCTGTACCCCCACGAGCAACAGCCACGCCGCGAACGGGTCTGGGGAGGCGCCGTACACCCGCACGTGTTCTCGCCAGCTGCCGAGCAGCGAGCTCGGGCCTGCCACCGCGCCCAGGACCAGGTTGTGGTGCCCGCCCAGGTACTTGGTGGCGCTGTGGACCACCACGTCCACCCCGAGCTCGAGCGGCCGGGTGTTGTACGGTGTGGCGAAGGTGTTGTCCGCCACGCACACCGCGCCCGCCCGGTGCGCTAGCTCCGCCACCGCCGCCAGGTCGGTGATGGCCAAGACGGGGTTCGCCGGAGTCTCCACGTACACCAGCCGGGTGTTGGGCCGCAGGGCCCGCGCGTAGTTCTCCGGGTCGGTGGGGTCCACGAAGGTGGTCTGGACACCCCAACGGGGCAGGCCCTTGGCGAACAGTTCCAGGGTGCCGGAGTACGCGCACTCCGGGCAGACCACGTGGTCGCCCGCCCGGAGCACCGCCATCACCGCCGCGCTCACCGCGGCCATGCCGGAGGCGGTGAGCACGCACGCCTGCGCGCCCTCCAGAGCCGCCACCCGCTCTTCCGCGGCCCGCACCGTGGGGTTCGCCCACCGGGTGTAGAAGGCGGGCGAGTACTCGCGGGCGCGGCGCGCGCCCTCCTCCACGGTCGGGAAAGCGAACGTGGAGGTCTGGTAGACGGGCGGGCAGACCGCGCCGTGCGGGTCTTCGAGGCTTCCCGCGTGAGCCGCCAGCGTGTTGAAGCCGGGGCGCCGCGACACCTTCCTCCTCCTCAGGGGCCGCGCTGCGCTGCCGGCTCGGGCGCGCCGAGCTGGGCGGCGGTGATGCCGGCCAGGATGAGAGCTGCACCTGCCCACTGCAACGCGTCCAGCCTTTCGCCGAGCCATAGCCGCGCGAACACCGCAGCCGCCACCGGCTCCCCCGCGAACACGAGGCCCACGTGGGTGGGCGGGGTGAACCGCTGTGCCCACGCCTGCACCGTGAAGGCCAGCGCGCTCGCCACGAGCCCCATGCCCGCCACCGCGGCCCAGACCCAGGCGGGCACCGCGCCCGGCAGGGACTCGAAGGGCACGAACGCCGCGCACACCGCGGCGGCCACTCCGACCTGCACCGCGCCCAGCGCCGCAGGGGGGAGGTGCGGCGCTACCTGGTCCAGGACGAGGATGTGTACCGCGAAGCTCGCAGCGCAGCCAACGAGCAGCGCCTCTGCGACCCCGAACCGCGAGGCTCCGCCGGTCAGCAGCACGAGGCCGGCAGTCCCCACCACCACACCCGTCCACTCCCAAGCCCCGGGACGCCGGCCCCACATCAAACCCAGCACGGGGACCAGGACCACAAACAGCCCGGTGATGAACGCTGCGGAGGTGGCCGGTGCGGACCGGAGGGCGAGCGTCTGCAGGGCGTAGCCGGCACCCAGGGCGAGTCCGGCGGCCGCACCGCGGCGCCAGGCCCAGGATGGGCCGGCCCGCCGCGCGAAGCGGGCTAGGGGTAAGAGCGCCACGGTCGCGACCGCGAAGCGCACAGCCAGGTAAGCGAAGGGCGGCAGGAACTCCAGGATCCGCTTCGCCACCGGGAATGTGGCGCCCCAGACCACGGCCACGCCCACGAGCGCCAGGTCGGCCAGGAGCCGGCGCAGGACGGGCGACACGACACCAGGATACCGCGGGCCGGGTCGAGTACAGTAGCACCGTGCGGTTCGGCGCGCACGTGTCCATCCGCGGCCGCATCTTCCAAGCCGCGGACCGCGCGGCAGGCCTGGGCTGCGAGTGCCTGCAGATCTTCGTGGGCAGCCCGCGGACCTGGCGGCTGGTCTCCTACCCGCCGGAAGACCTGGCGGAGCTGAGGAAGCGGTGCCGGGCCTATCGGCTGCGGCCCCTGGTCGCCCACGCGGCGTACCTCGTGAACCTCGCCTCGGAGGGCGAGCTGTACGAGCGGTCGGTGGCGCACCTGGCCCACGCGCTGCGCACCGTGGAAGGAGCGGCCGGGCTGGGGGTCGTCACCCACCTCGGCAGCCGCGGCGGAGCGAGCCTGCGGGCGGCGGTGCGCCGGGTGGCCCGCGCGGTCCACAAAGCCCTCGGCGCCGCAGAGCGCGCGTGGATCCTGCTGGAAGGCAGCGCGGGCCGCGGGCTCGGCGCCACCTTCGACGAACTCGCCATGGTGCTGGACGCGCTGCACGGCCACCCGAGGGTCGGTGTGTGCCTGGATACCGCGCACCTGTTCGCCGCGGGCTGGGACCTGCGCACCGAGGAGGGCGTGGACCAAGTGGTACGGGCCTTCCACGAACGGGTGGGCCTCGCACGGCTTCGCCTCGTGCACCTGAACGATTCGAAGGCAAACCTCGGCAGCCGGGTGGACCGGCACGAGAACATCGGCGAGGGCAAGATCGGGCTTGCGGGGTTCCGGGCGTGGGTACGACATCCCAGGCTCCGCCACCTGAGCGGGGTCATCGAGACGCCGGGGTTCGAGGGGAAGGGGCCGGACCAGGCGAACTTGGACAGGCTGCGGGCGCTCCGGGAAGGGAGGGCCGTTCGGTGACGCCCATCCGCTGCGCCTACCACCCGGACCGCGACGCCCTGCACTACTGCAACCGGTGCGGCAAGCCCGTCTGTCCGGACTGTGTGGTCCGCGCGGCGGCTGGCAACCTGTGCCGGGCGTGCGTGGAGGGGATGCGGCGCGGGCCCGCCCGCAGCCCGCACGTCTGGCTCTGGGTCGCCGCGGGCGTGGCGCTGGTGCTGCTCGTGGTCCTGCTGCCCCGCCTGCTCCGCTAGACCACCCCGGTCCATCTGTCGGCGGGGTCTTCCGGAACAAGCTCCTAGGTGCGGCCCACCGGAGCCTCGCCCGCGCCGAACCGCAGGAAGGCCGCCTCCAGGGCAAGCCGCGGGTTCGCGTTGCGCCGCACCGCCCACCGAGCCTCCTCCACGGCAGCGACCCGCTCGCGCAGCGTTTGAGGCTCCAGCCGGCCCGCCACGCGGGCGATCTCTCCCTGACGGTCCACGTTCACCAACAGGGAGGGGTCGGCGGTCTCGCGCCACACCAGGAGGTCGCGGTACCACAACGCCGCCACCTCCAGCCGGTCGAGGAGGCGGGACCGGTCCTGCGCGAGGAACTCCGCGGCGTGGAGCGCTCCCCACAGCCCCTCGTCCTCCACCCGGACGAGGAGATCCACCACCGCGTCCCGGTCCGCGAGCGCCTCGGGGTCCTGCGACCAGGCCGCCGCCCGCGCCGCCCGGCCTCCCGACAGAGCCGCCAGCACCCGAGCACGGGCCGGCGGGACACCGAACTGCACCCGCAGGGCGTGCTCGATCTGCGCCACCGGGACCAGGTTGAAACGCACCAGCTGGCAGCGGGACACCACGGTGGGAAGCAGCCCCTGGGGGCTCTCCGCCACCAGCACGAACACCACCCGCTCGGGCGGCTCCTCGAGCAGCTTCAGGAGGCTACTCTGCGCCTCGACCTGCATGGCGTCCGCGGGTCGGAACACGAACACCTTCCACCGGCCCTCGTACGGGCCGTACCCCGACTCCCGGCGCACCTCCCGGACCTGGTCGATCCCAAGGGTGGCCTTGCCCTCCAGCGGCTCCACCCACCGCACGTCCGGGTGTACTCCGGAGGCCACCTTCCGGCACCCCTCGCACCCCCCGCAGCTGTCCTCCTGATAGCGCTGGCACTGGAGGGCTTGCGCGAACGCCGAGGCCACTTCGGACCGCCCGGTGCCCGCGGGGCCCACGAAGAGGTACGCGTGGTGCAACCGCCCGCTGCGCAGGCTCGCCCGCAGCAGGCCCACGGCGTGGTGCTGGTCCAGCACGTCCGCGAAGCGCACCCCACCACCCCTCACACGCGCTCCATCCGGTCCACCTGCAGGACGAACACGATGGCCCCGCCCACCTGTACCTTCACCGGGTACGTCACGTAGGAGTCCACAGGTTCCACCACGGGCGGGATGGGGCTCATGAGCTGCTCCCGGGTTTGGCAGGTCCTCCGGACGATCTCCAGGACGCGGTCCACCTCCGGGTCCTCCACGCCGATGAGGACCGTGGCGTTGCCACTGCGCAGGAATCCGCCGGTGGACGCCAGCATGGTGGCCTGGAAGCCCGCTTCGGTCAGCGCGTCGATGAGCCGGCCCGAGTCCTTCTCCTGTACGATGGCCAACACGAGCTTCACGGCGGAGCCCCCGCACCGCCTCTCCGCTCCACCACCCGGCGCACCTCCTCCCAGATCCGGGCCTCCACCCGCTCGGGGTCGTCGCCCGCGGGGACCACCCGGATGCGCGCGTCTTCGCGGCTCAGCCGGAGGAACCCTTCCCGCACCCGGCGGTGGAACTCCACGCCCTCCCCCTCGATCCGGTCGGGTGCCGCCTCCGCCCCTGGCCCTCCTGCGTCCCGCCGCAGACCTTCCTCCACCGGCAGGTCCAGCAGGACCAC
>BEII01000193.1 GCA_002898935.1 bacterium HR32 | reverse complement strand
CAAGTAACGCCGGTTGAACAGGCCGGTAAGCGGGTCGCGGATCCGCTCCGCCTCGGCCCGGGCGTCCCCCGCGGACTTCGCCAGCGCCTCGAACCAGGCCGCGAGCTCCACGGCTGCCCGGTCGAACCCCTGGTGCATCAACTCCTTCTCCGGTTCCGTGAGGTCAGGCAGAGACTCGAGCACGGCAGCGCGGAACAGCAAGAGCTGGCGCAGCTCCTCGGCCAGGGACTGGATGGCGGAAAGCCCCCACTGCGGGTCGCGCCGCAGCCGGTCCACCAGGGCCCGAGTGTCCCCCGTGAGCAGCCCCTCGACGCCCTCGAGGAGGGCCTGGCCCCGGGCCTGGAGCACCGCCCTGGACCGAGCCGACCCACCTGCTTCCACCCCGGCCACCCAGTGGTCGAGGATCCGCGCCCGCCGGTCGCGGTCCAGCCTGGTCAACCCGTCGGCTTGCGGTCCCACGCCTTCCCTCCTGAGCACTGCCGCCCGACCGGAACGGCCTCATAGGCCGGGCTACCCTCTCTTCTGCGCGCCTCAACCGGGGCCTAAACCAGAACAGGCGTCTAGCGGGCCGCGCCCCCGGTCGCAGAAGGCGGCAACGCGGCCCGGACGATTGACCTCAGCAGGGCCTCCGCCTCCTCCCACTGGCCTCGCAAACGCAGCAGCGAGTACAGGGCCAACAGGCTCCCCAGGTGGCCTGGGGCTGCCTGCAACGCAGCCCGAAACTCCGCCTCCGCGGCGCGGTCGTAGCCACGGCCGTACGGGACGAGGCCGGCCTCGAACTGCCGCCAGACGGAGAAGTACGCGAGACCCAGCCGGTACCGCACGTCTGGGTCGCGGGGGTTCTCCTGGGCCCGCTGGCGCAGCCCGGCGGTTGCCGCGGCGAACGCCTGCTCAGACGGGTAGACGGCGGAGAGGTCCTGACCACCCCCGGCAGGGGCTACGCCCAACAGCATCAGCAAGACCAAGGCCGCTGCGCCGAGACCGCGCATGGACCCTCCTCCGGTCGGTGTCGTCACCACCGGGCATTGTTTCGCCGCCCGGTCCCCTCCGGTCCTTCCGTCACGGCCGAATGTTCGCAGAAACCGGCTCGGTCTTGGCAGGATCGCCCCGGACTGCTCGGGTCAGGGAGCCACGTAGCGGATTCCGCCCCCGCGGGTCACGGTGACCGTCGCGGAGCCGTAGGAGTTCTGGAGGCTGATGGTATACGCGCTGTCCGGCCTGCCGAAGGCCGAGAACGTCACCGTGGCGTCGGCGGCGACCGTCACGCCGCGGGGTAGCTCCGCCAGGTGGGAGAACCCGCCCCCGGTCCGCTCCACCCGGTACTGGGACGAACCGGAGGTGAAGGTCGCCCGGTACTCCCGGCGCTCTGCCTTCGCGCGTTCCTGGGCTTCCCGGAGGTCGGTGGCCACCTGGGCGGCCCCGTACCGAAGGCTCTGGTGTGCCTGGAAACGCTGCCACGACGGGTACGCAAGGCCGAGCAACACCCCCAGGATCAGGAGCGCAGCCACCAGCTCGACCAGGCTCATCCCCCTCCGGTCGGCCAGGAAGACCGTCACGGCGGACTGCCCTCCCGCCACTGGGGCTTGACGCCCGCCAGCTCCTGCGCCTGGAGTGCTGGGATCGTGGTCGTCGGGAAGTACGGAGGGGAAAACCCCCGCCCCATCCGCCGGTCCCACCGGAAGTCGCGGCCGTAGCCGCTGCGGCAGTTTCCGGTGGTTGGGTCGAACGTCCCGAACGCCCCGTAGTACTCCTCGATGAGCCCGCCGATGAGGTGGACGGCTCCCCGGCACGGGATGGAGTCGTAGTTCTCCACGAAGACGACGCTCCGGTACCCGTCGTTCACGCCCGGCTGGCCGGCCATCAACACGGCGTGCAGCACCAGGTCCGCCGGCGCCGTCCTGCGGATTCGGATGTCCCGGCTCGCGGAGTACAGGCCGAGTACGTTGAGTGGGTTGTCGAGAGGGTCGGTGACGTTCGGAGGCCGCTCGTACCGCACGTGGCCCACGATGTCGATGCCGCCGCTGGCCGCGATGGTCACCTGCTCCTTCTCCTCCACGGTCCCGCTGAGCCCGTCGCCGCTGCTCCCGACGTTCCCCTCCACGTAGATCAAGGTCGCGTTCGGGTACCCGGGCCCCTGGTACCCCTTGGGCACGCCCACGAAGGTTCGGGTCCCCGACTGGTTGCCGGGCGTGTTCGGGTCCCAGTCGGAGTTCGTCACCGTGGTCCGGTTGTTCTGGCGGTCCACGGTCACGGTCACCGTCTGACCGGTACTGTGGACGAAGGTGTAACAGGCGAGGTCAGGGTCGCCGTCTCCGTCCCGGTCGGGTCCGCACGCCGACAGCGTCAGACGTGCCAGATCGCCTTGGACGAAGATCCCTCCGGCCAGGGCCTCTCCGTCGTCCGACCGTCCGTTGCCGTTGGCGTCGGCCACAGGCACGTAGACGCCACTGGGCACCGAACTGTTGTTGTCCGGCAGCTCCGGCACCGCCTGCCGGATCTGCCGGTTCGTCACGGTGGACACATCCGCGGGGTCGCGGCCGATGCTGATCCCCTTCTGGTTGTACGAGTTCGGCGGCACGGTGATGGGGTCGATCTGAGGAGTGCTCGGGTCCGCATCGAACCCTCGGGTGAACTGGGCAGCCGGGTTGTCGCTGTCGTCGGAGACGTTGCCCGGCGTGCAGTCCGGCAGGACCGGCGCGTCCACCCGGGTCGTCCCCACCACGTTCTCGTTGGCCTGCAGCCGGCGCGGGGAGCCACCGTTGTTGAACCATGCGTACTGCGACGTGCTGGTGAGCCTCGTGGCGGCGATCCGCGCGGGGTCGCACGGCGTTTGCGCGTCCGGGGTGCCGAACTTGGGGAAGAACGCAAACCGGAACTCCCCGTTGGTGTGGACGGGGCCGTCGAAACTCGTCCGGCTGGTGAACCAGATGTCCCGGTCGTCCGGGGTCAGGTGTACGTGGGTGAACAACGCCCACTGGGCGAAGCTGGTGTTGCCGAGCACCACGTTGAAGTTCCCCCTGAGGGTGACGCGGCGGCGGAACTGGGGGTCCACCTGGCCGTCACTGACGACCCGGTACTCGAGGTGGACCTGGTACTGGTCCGGGCCCGTGCGGTGGATGAAGCACGGCAGCCCCCCGGCGCAAGAGTCGTCGGGCACCGCCCGCTTCACGAGCACCACCACGGCCCGGTAGCCGCCTTCACCCAGGGGATTCGAAGGCACGCTTCCGAGCGCCAGGGGGTCGGCGGGAGGCGTCCCGGAGCCCTTCCCCAGGAACTCCAGCTTGAGTCGGGCGCTTGGCCGGCTCCAGTTCACGCGCAGGGCCACCCAGTCGTCCGCCGCCACCGCGTTCACCGAAAGCCTTTCGTTGTCCGTGATCAAGTAGTCCAAGAACTTGAAGGGCTGCTGGTTCCCCGGGTTGCCACCCGCCCACCAGCTCTGCATGGTCGTGCCGTCCAAAGACGGGTCCACCACGGTGGCGTCGGTGGGGTCGGCGTTCATCAGGGCCATGAGCGCCGCCCGCGCCGCCCACGCCCCGCCTTCTGCGATGTTCAGGCTCTGCGCCGCCCGGTACCGGACCGTGCTGAGCTGGGACTCCTGCCCCGCCAGGTACAGGACCAGACCTCCCAGCAACGCCAGCACCAGGATCACCACCAGCACCGACAGCAGCGCCATTCCCCGCTGGTCCGTCCCCCTCATGTTCCGCCTCCTAACGGGCCCTCAGGGCCACGTCCCCCGCGAACGTCCGGCTCGCCCCGTCCCGGGTGGTGGTGACCACCACGCGGATCCGCGCGATGTTCCCCAGCACCGCCGGGGTGCTCCCCAGGGAGTTGCCTTCGGCGTCGAAGTACTCGAACCCCAGGCCGTCTGACCCGTCCGGCCGGACCACGGAGTACGCCAAGACCTCTGCGGTTCCTGAAAGCGGACACCCCAAGGCGTCGGGGTTCGTGCTCTCCTGCCGGACCACCGCGTCCTGCGCCGGGTCGTACGCAAACGTCACGCTGTAGGGGCTCAGGGCGGAAAACGGCGTGTCCTGCGGGATCCTGAGCGTCACGCAGGTGGCCTGCGCCGCGTTGACCGCGCTCGCCCAGCGCGCCTCGTCCACCACCTGGTCCAGCGCGGCCCGGACCTGCGCCTGCGTGAGCAGGAACGCGTTCGTGGTCCTGGCGGCGTTGGCGGAGCTCACCACCATCCCGTAGATCCCCGCGGTGACGATCCCGAGCAACACCAGAGCGATGAGCAGCTCCACGAGGGTCGTCCCACCCTGCCCGCGCCCCCTCGACCCCGCAGCCGCCATGGCGCACCTCACTTGTCGTCCAGCACGGTGGACAGCCGCACCAGGGGTTGGCTGTCCGGGGCACCGTTCCGCCAAACGGTCACGGTGACGGTCACCAGCGTGAGCACCACGTCCCTGTTCATCTCCACGGCCACGTCGAAGGCGTAC
>BEII01000192.1 GCA_002898935.1 bacterium HR32 | reverse complement strand
CGCCCTCCCAGTGAGAACCCCGCACGTACTCCTTGAACCGGAAGGGGCCGGTGCCCATCACGTTCCGCTCGTACCACCGCGGGTCGCGCTCCAGGATCTCCGCCTTGTAGATCCAGTTGAAGGGCGAGGCCAGGTTCTGGAGGAAGGAGGGCGAGGCCCACTTCAGCCGGATCACCACCGTGCCCGGGTCCGGGGCGGAGATGGACTCCACCATCTCGTACGCCGCCTGGCGGGCACTCACCACGCCCTGCGGCGGGAAGATGATCTTGTCCAGGCTGGCCTTCACGTCCCGGGAGGTGAGCAGGCTCCCATCGTGGAACCGCACGCCGCTGCGGACGCGGAAGGTGTACGTGAGCCCGTCCTCGGATACCCGCCAGCTCTCCGCCAGGTCCGGGACCACCTGCGGGTAGTTAAGGGGGTCGAACTTCACGAGGAGGTTGTAGTGGGGCCGCACGGGGTGGATGACCGCGAAGGTGGTCTCCCGGTGCGCGTCGAAGGACGGCGGCTCCGCGGACACGATGAAGTTCAAGACGCCGCCCCGCCGCGGCGGCGGCGTGGGCGCAGAGAGCCCGGTAGCCGCAGACCCGGCGACCAGCGCGGCCAGGACCAGAAGGCTCGCCAGCACAGTCAGGCGGTGCCGACCGTCCATGGGTGCATCCCCCCTTGCGTCGCTCTCGCTTGCCCGTCCATTACGGCGCGGGCGGGCTCACTTCCTGCGCGGCGCGCAACCGGTCCCGCAGGAGCTCTGCGAGGTGCAGCGCCCGCCGACCCGCGCCGTGGGCGATCTGCTGGCGGCAGCTCGTGCCCATGGCCACCACGGGGACGTGCGGAGCCAGCGCGCGCACCGCGGGCAGGAGGCGGCGCTCCCCGATGGCCAGCGATAGCTCGTAGTGCTCGCGCTCGTAGCCGAAGGAACCGGCCATCCCGCAGCAGCCGGTGTCCACCTCCTGAGGCTCGTAGCCCGCGGCCCGGAGCGTCCGCAGGAGGGGTCCGGTACCCACCAGGGCGCGCTGGTGGCAGTGCCCGTGGACGACCACCACGCCGTCCGGGCCGAGCCGGGGCAGTGCCACGGCCTGCTCCCGGTCCAAGAACTCGTCCAGCAGCAGGAGGCCGCGGGCCGCCGCCGTGGCCTCCTCTCCGGGGACGAGGTCTCGCACTTCGTCCCGGAAGGTCAACACGCAGCTCGGCTCCAGCCCGACCACGGGGACGCCCTGGCGGACGAGGGGCGCGAGGTGTGCGAGGGCGCGTCGCGCGTTGCGCTGGGCCTCGTCCAGGAACCCCTTGCTGACGAGCGGCCGGCCGCAGCACACCGGAGGCGCGAGCACGACCCGGTAGCCGAGCCGCTCCAGCACCTCCACCGCCGCCACGCCGGGGCCGGGGTCGCTGTAGAGGGTGAAGGTGTCCGCGAAGAGCGCCACCGTCCCGCGGTCTCCCTGGGAGGCCGGCTGGCGGCGGGACCACCACTGGAGGAAGGTGGGACGGGCGAGGGGCGGTAACGGCCTGCGGCGATCCACGCCCGCGCGGTCGAGCCAACCGCGCACGGCGGGGTGCACGGTGGCCCAGCGGACGAGAGGCGCGAGCGCTGACGCGACCCGGAGCCCCAGCCGCACGTGCGCGAACGCCCAGTCCCTGGCCGAGGTGCGGTGCGCGCGGCGGTGCGCGTGCAGCACCTCGGCCTTCAGCTTGGCCATGTCCACGCTGGCGGGGCACTCGGCCTTGCAGGCCTTGCACTCCAGGCACAGGTCCAGGGCCTGCACCATGCGCGGTCCCCGGAGCTCCTCGGGGGGCAGCAGGCCGGAGAGGGCCGCCCGCAGCAGGTTTGCCCGGCCGCGGGTGGAGTGCTCTTCTTCCCGGGTCGCCATGTACGAAGGGCACATGACGCCGTCGAGTTTCTTGCGGCAGGCCCCCACCCCGCTGCACTGCTCCACCGCGGCCGCGAACCCTCCTTCCCGCGACCAGTCGAACACCGTGGGGAAGTGCACGGTGCGGTAGTCCGGCCCGTAGCGCAAAGACGCGTCCATGGCCGGGCCGTCCACGATCTTGCCGGGGTTCATCAGGTTGTGCGGGTCGAACAGCCGCTTGACGGCGCGGAACGCGCTGTACACCTGCGGCCCGAAGTACCGCTCTACGAACCACGAGCGGACCATGCCGTCGCCGTGCTCCCCGCTCATGGCACCCCCGAACTCGATCACGAGCTCGCCCACCGCCTCGGCGATGCGCACCATGCGCGCCAGGTCTTCCCGGTCCTTGGGGTTCAGCAGGGGTCGCACGTGGATGCAGCCCACGCTGGCGTGGGCGTAGAAGGCAGCCTGCACGCCCTCGCGGTCCAGGATCCCCTGGACGCGACGCATGTACGCGCCCAGCCGTTCGGGCGGGACCGCGGTGTCCTCCACGAACGCCAGCGGCTTGCGCTCGCCCCGAACCCCCTGCAACAGCCCCTGGCCGGCCTTGCGCACCCGCCACACGTTGTCCTGGGCGGCGGGGTCTAGCACGCGGACGCTGGCGTAGGCGGGGCCGGACCCCACGAGGTCGGCCTCCAGCGCCGCGATGCGGTCGGCCACCGCGTCCTCGGCGTCGTCCGCCACCTCGACCACCAAAAGAGCGCCTGGGTCGCCCTGAACGAAGGTCATGCGGCGCGCGTACTCCAGCTGTCCCCGGGTCATCTCCAGGATCATGCGGTCGATGAGCTCCACCGCGGTGGGCCGGTGCCGCAGGATGGCGGGGGTGCTGTCCAGAGCGGTGAACACGTCCGGGAAGTGCAGGACGCACAGCCCGGTGTGCCGGGGCCGCGGGACCAGGCGCACCCGCGCCTCCGTGACCACCGCCAGGGTGCCCTCCGACCCGGCCACCAGCTGCGTAAGGTCTGCGGGGTTGCGGAGCAGCGCGTCCAGGTTGTAGCCGCTCACACGCCGCAGCAGCTTGGGGAAGCGCCGCTCGATCTCCCCCGCGTGGCGGAGGAGGAGGTCGCGGAGGGTCCTGTAGATCTCGCCCTCGCGTCCGGGGTCGGCCAGCCTGGCCTGGTACGCGCCCTCGTCCAGAGGGCGCAGGGTCGTCTCGGTTCCGTCCCACAGCAGGACCCTGAGCTCCAGCAGGTGGTCCATGGTCTTGCCGTACACCAAGGACCGCGACCCGCACGAGTTGTTCCCGATCATGCCCCCCAGGGTGGCGCGGTTGCTGGTGGAGGTGTCAGGGCCGAGTCTCAGCCCGTAGGGCTGGGCCGCGCGGTTCAGCTCGTCCTGCACGACGCCCGGCTGTACGACCGCGTACGGCCCCGAGGGGTCGAGGTGCACGATCCGGTCCATGTACTTGGAGAAGTCCAAGACGAGTGCGCGGCCGATGGACTGGCCTGCGAGACTGGTGCCCCCGCCGCGCGCGACCACCGGGGTTCGGGTCTCGGCCGCGATCCGCAGCGCGTTCGCCACGTCCTGCTCGTCCCGTGGCACCACCACCCCCACCGGCACCACCTGGTACAGGCTGGCGTCCGTGCTGTACAAGACCCGGGAGAACGGGTCGAAGCGGACCTCGCCGCGGACCGCTTCCCGGAGCGCACGTTCCAGAGAACGGTCTGTGGTCATCCCGGTGCGGAGGTCTTCGCCTGGTACACCGGTCTGACCTGCTGCGTTCCCTTCTTGGAACAGGAGTCCGCTTGCCGTCGCGCTGGCGCGGCCTTACCATGAGGGTGGTGTTCCGCCTTGGGAACGGATGCGCATGACCCGAGGGAAGGCGCACGGGCGTTCGGGAACTACATCCGGTCGCTCCGCCAGAACTTCTACGGCCGCGGCCGGGGCAAGAGCCTGCGGCAGCTGGCGCAGGAGGCGGGGATTCCCCCGAGCGTGCTGTCGCGCGGGGAAAGGGGGATCCTGGACCTGCGCCGGCCCGCGTACATTGAACGGCTGGCTCCGGCCCTCGGGGTGCCGACCACGGTCATGAAGCGGGTGGCGCACCTGGTCACACCGGAAGACGTGGTGTACTTCCGGACGCTGCGCGGGGTCGGCGGCCCCTGGGCACGGTTGCAGCAGGCGGTGGAGCGCATGCGGGCGGCACCGCGGGAGGTGGTGGAGTCGGTGGCGAGTTACGCGGAGTTCCTGCTGAGCCGCTGGGAGCAGGAGAGGGTGCAACGCAAGACCGGCTAGGCCACACCACGAGGGAGGAGGCACGGGATGACGTACGTGATCGCAGAACCCTGTATCGGCACCAAGGACCGGGCGTGCGTGGAGGTGTGCCCGGTGGACTGCATCCACCCCCGGGCGGAGGAGGACCAGGGCGAGCTGATGCTCTACATCAACCCCGACGAGTGTATCGACTGCGGGGCGTGCGAGCCCGTCTGCCCGGTCCAGGCCATCTTCGCGGAGAACGACGTGCCGGAGCAATGGAAGGAGTACACGGAGATGAACGCCGACTACTACAAGCTGAGCAAGGAGCAGTTCGCGGAGAAGTGGGGCCGGGAGCCCTAAGCGCTACCCCCGGCTTGCAGCCA
>BEII01000191.1 GCA_002898935.1 bacterium HR32 | reverse complement strand
TCGTGGTCCGGGGGCTGGACACGGGCCACGTGACGCTGAAGGGCTGGTGGGCGGCGGTGCGGAAGGAGGCGGTGACGGCTGCGGTGCTGGCGGTGGTGGTGGGATCCATCCTCGGGACCATCGGGGTCCTGTGGTCGGGGCGGCCGTCCTTCGGGCTGGTGATCGGGGCTGCCCAGATGACGGCCATGCTCACGGCCGGGTTGATGGGCACCCTGTTCCCCCTCGTGTCGAAGCGGCTGGGGTTCGACCCGGCGACCACCGCAGGGCCCTTCGAGACTGCGTTCCAGGACGTCGTGGGCTTCGCGGTGTTCCTGTGGCTGGCTTCCCAGCTGCTGCACTTCCTTGAATAGGGAGTCGTTGTGCCGGTCTACAAGGCGGAAGGAGTGGTGCTGGCCCGGCGCAACCTGGGGGAGGCAGACCGGGTCCTCACCCTGCTCACCCGGGAGTTCGGGAAGCTTTCGGTGAAGGCCAAGGCGGTGCGCCGGACCACCAGCCGCCTGGCGGGCCGCCTGGAGCCCTTCACCCACGCACGTTTCCTCCTGGCCCGCGGCCGCGCGCTGGACGTGGTGGCGCAGGTGGAGGTGGTGGCCGGCCACGCGGACCTCCGCACGGACCTGGTCCGGGTAGGGCACGCGTGGCTCGTGGTGAGATGACCGACCGGCTGTTGCCCGAGGCCGAGCCCCACCCCGAGGTGTTCGCGCGCCTCGTGGAGGCCCTGGACCTCCTGGCGGGAGCGGACCCGGCGGTGGCTGCCTGCTGGTACGCCCTCAGGCTGTTCGACGCGCTGGGCTACCGGCCGAGCACGGACCGGTGTGCGAGCTGTGGCAGGACACTGCCCGAGGGGGCGGCCTGGAGCCCGCGGTGGGGCGGGTTCGCGTGCGTCCGGTGCGCGGGGGACGATCCTCGAGCGGCACGGCTGGGTGGGGAAGCGGCGGCCGCGGTGCGGTTCCTCCTGCGGGCCGGCCCCTCAGAGGCCCCCCACCTGCGGCTTTCGGCTCGAGCGGCCGCGCGGCTGGAGGCCGCGGTGGTGTCCTACGCGGAGGCGCGGGTGGAAGCACCCCTGCGTGCGGCACGGGTGTTGCGCACCCTGGAGCCGTAGGCGGCGAGGAGATACGGGTCGGGCATCGAAGGTTGAAACGGGAGGTGCCGTATGGAAGTCGACCTGGAGCAGGCCAAGCGGGCGCTTGCGGTGGTGGCGGAGGCGCTCAGCCAGTGCCGCGGGGTAATCCGGCAGGACCGGAGCGGGATGCTGCGGATCCGCACGGAGGAGAAGACCGTGGAGCTCCCCGTGCTGTGGGCCGCGGCGGGGCTGGTGGCCTTCGCGGTGGCGTCGGTGCTGGCCAGCTGGCCCGCGGGGAAGGCCCGGGAGGAGGAGCCTCTGGGGATCGGGTAGCGCGCCTGCCGTTTGCTCGCGGTCCTCGGGCCGTGTAAGCTGGGAACCCAAAGGCGACGACGGTGAGGCGCGGGAGCGGGACCGCACAGGAAGCCCGGGGACACTGCGACCGGGCCGGCTCGCTGCTGCGTGGCGCACCCGAGCCGGAGGCTTCAAGCCGAAGCGCGTAGAGCCTCCCGGAATGCCCCCCGTGAGCGGGGCGTAGAGGGCCGGGCCGAAGCGGCCCGGAACCAGGGTGGGACCGCGGAGGCCCTCCGTCCCTGGGCGGAGGGCCTCTTTGTTTGGAGGGATCTGTGCTGTTCCAGGAACTCGTGCTGGCCCTGGACCGCTACTGGTCCGACTACTGGTGCGTGCTGCAGCAGCCCTACGACGTGGAGGTGGGCGCGGGCACCAAGCACCCCGCCACGTTCCTCCGGGCGTTGGGGCCGGAGCCGTGGAAGGTGGCGTACGTGCAGTTCTCCCGGCGTCCTCAGGACGCCCGCTACGGGGACAACCCGAACCGCCTCGGCGCCTACTACCAGTACCAGGTGATCCTCAAGCCCTCGCCGGACGACGTGCAGGAGGTCTACCTGCGCAGCCTGGAGCACCTGGGGATCGACCTGCGCAGCCACGACGTGCGGTTCGTGGAGGACGACTGGGAGGACGCGAGCCTGGGGGCGTGGGGCGTGGGCTGGGAGGTCTGGCTGGACGGGATGGAGATCACCCAGTTCACCTACTTCCAGCAGTGCGGAGGGTTGGACTGCCGGCCGGTGTGCGCGGAGATCACGTACGGGCTCGAGCGGCTGTGCATGTACCTGCAGCGGAAGAGCAGCGTGTTCGACCTGGAGTGGGCGCCGGGGGTCACCTACGGGGAGCTGCGGCACCGGGAAGAGGTGGAGTTCTCCCGCTACGGGTTCGAGGTCGCGGACGTGGGCCGGCTGCGGTCGCTGTTCGACGTGTGTGAGCAGGAGGCGCGGGCGGCGCTCGAAGCCGGTCTGGTGCTGCCCGCCCACGACTACGTCCTCAAGTGCTCGCACCTGTTCAACCTCCTGGACGCCCGGGGCGCGCTCAGCGTGAGCGAGCGGGCGTCGCTGATCGCCCGGTGCCGGAGGCTCGCGCGACAGGTGGCGGAGGGGTATGTGCACCAGCGGGAGGAGATGGGGTTCCCGTTGCTGCGGGAGGCTGCCCGTGCCTAACGTGCTTCTGGAAGTCGGGACCGAGGAGCTGCCCGCGCGGTTCGTCCGGCCGTCCCGGCTGCAGCTGGAGCAAGCCCTGCAGGACGCGCTGCGCGCAGAGGGGCTTCCCGCCGCGTCGGTCCGCAGTTGGGCCACGCCAAGACGCCTGGCCGTGCTGGCCGAAGGGGTGCCTGCTCGGCAGCCCGACGTGGAGCGCGAGGTCCGGGGGCCTGCGGCTCACGTGGCCTTCGACATCGCGGGCCGGCCCACGGCGGCGGCCGTGGGCTTCGCGCGCGGCCAGGGGGTGCCCGTGGATGCCCTCGAGCGCAGGAGCACGCCTTCGGGGGAGTACGTGTTCGCGCGGAAGTCCGTGCCGGGCCGTCCGGCGCCGGAGGTCCTGGCGGAACTCTTGCCCCGCGTGGTCACGTCCCTGAGCTTCCCCAAGACCATGCGGTGGGCCGGCTACGACTTTCGGTTCGCGCGGCCGATCCGGTGGGTGGTGGCCTTGGTGGACGAGGACGTGGTCGCTTTCGAGCTCGCGGGCGTGCGGTCCGGACGGCTCACCTACGGGCACCGCCAGCTCAGCCCCGGCCCCCACGCCCTGCGGCGGGCGGACGCCCGGCACTACGAGGAGATCACGCGAGGGGCGTACGTGCTGGCGGACCGCGACGCTCGCAGGGCGGAGGTCGCTGCGCAGGTCAAGGGGTGCGCGGCGCAGGCAGGCGGCGAACCGGACCTTCAGGACGCCCTCGTGGACGAGGTGACCGACCTGGTGGAGTGGCCGACGGCGTTCGTGGGCTGGTTCGACCCCGAGTTCCTGGAGTTGCCGGAGCCCGTGCTGGTCACGGTCATGCGCCACCACCAGCGGTACTTCCCGGTGCGCCGGGACGGCTCCCTGCTGAACGCCTTCGTGGGCGTTCGCAACGGAGACCGGGTGGGGCTGGACGCGGTGCGGGAGGGCAACGAGTGGGTCCTGCGGGCGCGCCTGGTGGACGCCCGGTTCTTCTACCAGGAGGACCGCAAACGCACCCTGGAGGAGTGGGCGCGGAGGTTGGAGTCCGTGACCTTCCACGAGAGGCTGGGCTCCCTGCAGGAGAAGGTCGAGCGCTTGGAACGGTTGTGCCGGTGGCTCGCGCAGCAGGTGAGCCTGAGCGCAGACGAGGCGTCCTCTCTTGAGCGAGCCGCACGGCTGTGCAAGGCGGACCTGGCCACGCACCTGGTGGGCGAGTTCCCGGAGCTGCAGGGTACTGTAGGAGCGATCTACGCGCGCCTGGACGGCGAGCCCCCGGAGGTGTGTGAGGCCGTCGAAGAACACTACCGGCCCCGGGCCTCGGGGGACGAACCAGCGGACAGCGTGCTCGGGGCGCTGCTCGCGGTTGCCGACCGCGTGGACACCGTGGTGGGGTTCGTGGGTGTCGGCATCGTGCCGAGTGGCTCCGCGGACCCCTACGGGCTGCGCCGGGCCGCGGCAGGGCTGCTGGACACCCTGTTCAAGCACCGCGAGCGGCTCCGGGTAGACCTGCCGGCGCTCGTGGACCAGGCGCTGAGGGAGTACGGCGAACGGCCCGACTTCCAAGGAGCGGCCGAGCGGGTCTCGGAGTTCCTGCACGACCGCGTGCGGGCCTGGGCGCTTGAGCACGGGTTCAGCCGCGACGTGGTGGACGCGGTCCTGCGGACGTGGGAGGGAGCGGTGCCGGACTTCCTGGACGCTACGAGCCGCGCGCAGGCGCTCTCGGAGTTCCGCACGAAGCCTGAGTTCGCCGCAGCGTACGAGGCCTTCGACCGGGCCTACCGGATCTGGGACAAGCAGACCCGGCACCTGCCGAGCCCTCCAGACCACCCGGCGGAGGTGGCTTTGCAAGGAGCGGTGGAGGCGGCGCAGCACGAGGTGAGAGCGCTTGTGGCGGCGCGGTCGTACTTCGAGGTCCTGACCCGCCTGGTTGAGCTGCGTGACCCGGTGGCCAGGCTCTTCG
>BEII01000190.1 GCA_002898935.1 bacterium HR32 | reverse complement strand
AGGTCCCGGCGCGCGACCGCGTACCACCGCAACAGCTCCCGGGCCAGGAGCTTGTCCCGGAAAACCCCGCCCACAGGAGGACCGGGGTCCCCGAGAATCGCGCAGCGATCGTTGGGGGGGTCTGGGCGAGGCCCAAGCGGTAGGGTCATCCGGGCCGCGCGTGGCGCCAGGCCACCAACCGCGCCACGGCCAAAAGGACTCCGCTGGCCGCCGTCCCCACCACCAGGAACGCCCAGGTGCCGGGGCCCGCAAGACGCCCCAGGAGCGCTTGACGCAGCAGGATCCCGAGGGGGATCGCCAGTAGCCACGTCGCGAGGAAGGTGGTCCATGCGCCGGTGCGGTACGTGCCGAGCACGGACGCCACAAGACCCCAGCTCACGCAAAGCGGCAGGAAGGTGCGGGCTAACAGCTCCCACCCCAGCTCGGAGCCGTGGAGACGAGCGCCCACCACCGAGAAAACCAACAAAGCCAGCAGGTCGGCGGCCACAAGCCGGTACGCCACCTTCACCGGCTTCCCGTCGCCAGGGCGGCTCCCACCCCACGCGTTCGGGCTGCAGGGAGCCACGCCGCGAGCAACGCGCCCACCGCCGCCATCGCCGCGGCCAGCCGCAGGACCGCCGGCACGCCGAACGCGTCCGCCACCAAGCCGAAAGGCGTCGCGAGCAACGCGGCCACGGAGCTGGCGGCCACCTGCATGCCGCCGCCGAGGGCCGTGTGGCCCGGCAGGAACTCCTGCGACAGCACGAGCGCGATGGGCAGCACTCCTTGCGAGCACGCGCCCAGGATCAGCACCGCCGGGTAGGTCCAGGGCGGGCGGAGGAAGGGCAGCAGCAGGACCACCACCGCCAGCACGGCCATGGTTCCCCCAAGCACCCCGCGCCGCCCCCAGCGGTCTGCGAGGCGTCCCAGGGCGGGTGCGGCCACCACGCCCCCGGCCAGGAGGAGCGAGAGCGCTGCGGCAGCAGCTTCCCGGGACTGGCCAAGCCGGTCGATGAGGAATCCCGGGTAGAAGACGGTAACGCCCACGTGCACCCCACCCCTCAGCAGCGCGATGGCCATGAGGACCGCGTAGGCGGCCCACAGGTCCTCGCCTTCCCCCCGGGTGAGCTCGCCGCGCTGCAGAACCCCTTCCCGGCGTTGGGAGAAGGCCAACAACGCCGCGATCGGTAGACCCACCGCGAGCCACAGGGCGAGTCCCGGGAGGCCGAAGGCACGGGCGAGCAGCGCCACCACCGTGGGGCCGAGGGCCCAACCCACGCTGCCGCCCAAGGTGAAGTACCCCATGACCGTGGCGCGCTGACTGCCCGCCGCCTGGTACGCCGTGCGCACCGCCTCCGGGTGGAACAGGGCCGGGCCGAGGGCCAGCACACCCAGCGCCCCGGCGGCAGCCCACGGGCTCGCGGCGAAGCCGGCCAGGGCGAGCCCGGCCGCGGTCAAAGCGACGCCCGCAGGCACCATCCAGAGGCTGCGCCGCCGGTCCGCCACGAACCCCGCCAGCACCTGCACCGCGGCGCCGCACAGGGACGCGGACGTGACGAGGAGCCCTGTGACGGTGTACGTGAGGTCTAGCTCGGTCCGCAGGTACTGTGCCAGCGCGGGCAGGGCGCCCGCGCCCACGTCCACCGCCGCGTGTGCCAAGATCAGCAGGGCGAGCAGGGACCAGGCCGGAGCGTGCACGTTCCCAGTCTACCAGGCTTCAAACCCGCAGCTTCGGGTCCAGGGCGTCCCGCAGGGCGTCCCCGAGCACGTTGAAGGCCAGCGCCGTGAGGGTGATGGCGAGCCCGGGGGAGATGGCCATCCACGGCGCCCGCTGCACAAACTCCACCGCAGCCCCGCTGAGCATGAGCCCCCACGCGGGGGTAGGCTCCGCGACCCCGAGGCCGAGGAAGCTCAGGGAGGCCTCCAGGAGGATCGCCTGGCCCAAAAAGGCCGTCAGCATCACCAGGTAGGGCGCCAGCACGTTGGGGAGCATGTGGCGCAGGATGATGCGCCAGTGCCCGGCGCCGAGGGCGCGCGCCGCCTCCACGTAGACCATGTGCCGCACCTGGAGGGCGCTGCTGCGCACCACCAGCTGCGCCCGGGGGGTGAAGGACAGGGCGATGGCCGCCACCAGGTTCGCGGTGCCGCTGCCGAGGACGGCGACCATGGCCATGGCCAGCACGATCAAGGGGAACGAGACCAAGATGTCCGCCACCCGCTGGACCACCAGGTCCACCACCCCGCCGAAGTACGCGGACGCCACCCCGACCAGCGCGCCCGCGGTGGCGCCCACCACCGAGGCGGAGAACCCGACGAGCAACGCGGTGCGGGCCCCGAAGATGAGCCGGCTCAGGATGTCGCGGCCGTAGCTGTCGGTCCCGAGCCAGTGCCGGCTGCCCGGGGGGGCGAACATGGCCGCGTAGTCGTTGTCCATGGGGTCGTACGGAGCCACCCACGGAGCCAACACCGCCGCGAGCGCCAGCAGCACCAGGAAGGCCGCGGACGCCGCCGCCAGCGGGTGGCGGCGCACCAGCCGGCTCGCGGCGGAGGCGGGCACCCCGGGGCGAGCGGCCGGCGCGGCCGCGAGGGCTTGCGGGCTTCCCGCGCTCACCGCTTCACCGGTACCGGATGCGAGGGTCGAGCAGTGCGTACGCCACGTCCAGCCCTACGTTCACGAACACGTACACGGAGGCCACGAGGAGCATCAGCCCCTGGATCAGGGTGTAGTCGCGGCGGCTGATGGCGTCCACGAACAGCTTGCCCACCCCGTTCAGGTTGAAGACCTGCTCGGTGACCACGAGCCCACCGATGAGGAAAGCGAACTCCAGCCCGATCACGGTCACCACAGGCAGCAGGGCGTTGCGCAGAGCGTGACGCACCACCACGGGGCGTTCCGCGAGTCCCTTGGACCACGCGGTGCGGATGTAGTCCTCCCGCAGGACTTCCAGCATGGCGGACCGGGTCATGCGGGTCGCCACCGCGGAGTACCGGTAGCCGACCGCGAGCGCAGGCCAGACCAACTGGCTCAGGTTCGCCACCGGATCCACCCACAGCGGGGTGAACAGCATGGGCGGAAGCCACCGGAAGGTCCACAGCAAAAACAGCAGCAGGAGGATCCCCAGCCAGAAGGACGGTGTGGCGAGCCCTGCCACGCTGAACACCTGTACGGCGTGGTCCACCCACGTGCCCCGGCGCACCGCGGCCCACACCCCGAGGGGGATGGCCAGGCTCACGGCCACCACCGTGGCCATCACTGCCAGCTGCAGGCTCAGCTCCAGCCGGATGGCGATCTCCCGGACCACGGGCGCGCCCGTCCACATGGACGTCCCGAGGTCCAGGCGCGCGAGGCCGCCCACCCAGTCCACGTACTGCTCCCACAGGGGCTTGTTGAGCCCAAGGCGCGCCCGTTCCTGCTCGATGACCTCCCGGGTGACGTAGGTGCCGCCGCTCACGAGCCGCAGCTCCACGATGTCGCCCGGGATCACGCGCACGAGGACGAAGACCAGGGTGGCGACGGCCCACAGGGTGGGCACGACGAGCAGCAGGCGGGTGGCCAGGTACCGGAGCATGGGTGGGCGGGGCGGCGGAGCGGGGCTACTGCCCGCTCCGCCGCGGGTTCACTCCGTCAGCCACATTTCCTCGAGGTCCTCGAGGTAGTGGGAGGGACCCACCTTGTAGCCCTGCAGCCGCTTCCAGTGGGGGACGATGCGCCGCCACCACAGGAGGTGGTACTGGTAGGCGCGGTCGCTCAGCACCCGCCGCTCGAACTGGCGCACGATCTGCAGGCGCCGCTGGGGGTTGCGCTCCCGGCTCTGCTGCCGGTACAGGCCGTCCAACAGCCGGTCGGTGTACCCCGCGTAGTTGGCCGGGCTGCGGTCCGCGGACAGGAACTTCGCCAGCTGCACGTCCGGGTCGTCGTAGAAGTCGCACGTGAAGTCCACAGCCACGTCGTAGTTGCCGGCCCGCAGGTCCGCGAGGTAGGGACCGGTCTCCTGGATCACGTGCCGCGGGTTCAGCCCCACCTGCCGCCACTGGTCGATCAGGTAGATGCCACCCGGCTGGTACGGCATGGGGATGTTGCGGTTCTTGAGGGTGAACTCGAACCCCTCCGGCACGCCGGCCTCCCGCAGCAGCCGGCGCGCCTCCTGACGGGCGGCCTGGATGTCCCGGCCGAAGCCCGCCAGGCGCTGGAGCTCGGCCTCCGGAGTGGCGTACGGCCCGCCCGGACGCATCACCCCGCCCACCGGGCCGAGGAAGCTGATCTGCGAGAGCGCGCGGGACCCGCCCCACCGGTCGACGGCCAGGGTGAGGGCCCGGCGGACCCGCGCGTCGTCGAAGGGCCGCCGCCGCGCGTTCGGCACCACCAGCAGGTTGCACAGCCACCCGGACTCCTGGACCACCACGCGGTCCCCCAGCGCCTGCACCACCTCGTCCCGCTGCGCCGGGGAGAAGCCCCGGAACTCCACGAGGGCCTGGCCCGACCGGATGGCGGCTGTCTGCGCCGCGGGGCTGCTGATGAACAGGGCTCGGTAGCCGTCCAGGTAC
>BEII01000189.1 GCA_002898935.1 bacterium HR32 | reverse complement strand
CGGGAGGTAGACGGGAAGACAAGGGGGGATGGCGATGCGCGCGGTGTGGGTGCCGCTAGTGGTGGTGAGCCTTCTCGGCCTGGCGTCGTGGGGTGCGGCTGGACCGGCCACCTGCCCCCTCGGCGTGCCGGTGATGCGCTTGGGCGTGCAGGGGGCTGCTTCCGGAGCCCACGCGGACTACGGCCGGCAGATCGAGATGGGAGCACAGCTGGCCATCGAGGAGATCAACGCCGCCGGGGGGATCCTCGGCTGCCGACTGGAGATGCGGTTCATGGACGAGGAGCTGCGGCCGGCCACCGCGGTCCGCAACGCCCGGTTCCTCGTGACCGAGTGGGGCGCCCACTTCCTGTACGGCGTGGACAGCAGCGGGTCCGCCATGGCCCTGGGGCCCGTGCTGCGGGAGCTCGACCGCGTGCACTTCTTCACCCACGCGGCCACCCACCGGCTCACCGAGGAGCTGGTGGCCCAGCAGGGCATCCGCCAGATCGTCCGGGTGAGCGCGCCCGTCTACCAGGACGCGGTGGCCGCCTGGCTGTTCCGCGACATGCGCAACGTGCGGCGGTGGGCCACGATCGGGGCGGACTACGAGTACGGCTACGCCGCGTGGGCGCTGTTCCGCGAGCAGATGCGGCGGTTCCGGCCGGACGTGCAGTTCGTGGGAGCCGCGTGGGCGCCGTTCCTGACCCAGGACTTCTCGTCCCACATCGCCGCGGTCATGGCCACGAACCCCGACGGGATCTTCGCCACGCCCTGGGCCGGGGAGGCGGTGACCCTGCTCCGGCAGGCCCTGCTGCAGGGGGTGTTCGACCGGGTGCAGGTGTGGTTCCAGGCCATGGGCGGTTCCGTGGACGTGCTGGAGGGAATCGCGCAGGAGGTGCGGGAGGGCCGCTTCCGCGGCAAGCTGTACGCCACCGCCCGGTACATCCACAACTGGCCCAACACGGAGCAGAACCGATCCTTCGTGAGCCGGTTCGCGAAGCGGTGGAACCGCATGCCCAACTACTCGGCGGAGACCACGTACTCCGCGGTGTACATCACCAAGGCGGCGGTGGAGCGGGCCCGCAGCCTGCGCACCGACCGCGTGGTGGACGCGCTGCGCGGCCTGCGGATCGAGACGCCGGCCGGGGTTCGGGTCTTCCGGGCGGAGGACCAGCAGTTCGTGTACACGGTGCCCGCGGGCAAGGTGGTGGCAGACCCCCGGTACCCGATCCCCGTGCTCGGGGAGCTCAAGGTGTTCGACCCGCGGGAGTACTGGAGGTGGCCGCCCTTCCAGCCCCTGGACCTGAGCAAGTGACCTCCCCTCCGCCATGGAGGTCCTGGCCTACCAGGGCTTGATCGGGCTGAGCTCGGCCATGTACCTGTGGCTCATCTCGGCCGGGCTCACCATCATCTTCGGCGTGCTGGGGGTTCTGAACTTCGCCCACGGCAGCCTGTTCATGCTGGGCGGCTACCTGGCGTACACCCTGTACGGACTCGTGGGCCTGCCCTTCTCGGTCTCGGTGCTGGGCAGCATGGCGGCCGTGGCCCTCCTGGGCGCCGCCATGGAGCGGGGCTTCCTGCGGCCCCTGTACGGCCTCGACCCGAGCTACCAGCTGCTGCTCACCTTCGGGTTCGTCCTGCTGTTGGACGACGCCGTCAAGCTCGTGTGGGGCGGGGTGTTCCGCATCCCGCCCATCCCCCGCTGGCTGGACGGCGCGGTGGTGGTGTTCGGCCGCCCCTTCCCCCTCTACAACGTGTTCCTCATCGCCGTGGGATTGGTGGTGGGGCTCGGGCTGTGGGGGCTGTTCGACCGGACGTGGTGGGGGCGGTCGGTGCGCGCCACCGCCGCGGACCGGGAGATGGCCGCGGCCCTGGGGATCCCGACCCCGCGGGTGTTCTCCTCCGTGTTCATGCTCGGGTCCGCCCTCGCGGCCCTGGGCGGAGCCCTGGGCACGCCGGTGCGGCCGGTGGCACCGGGAATCGGGGCCGCCATGATCGTGCAGGCCGTCATCATCACGGTCATCGGCGGGCTCGGCAACCTGCGGGGCGCCTTCGCGGGCTCTCTGCTGGTGGGCGTGCTGTCCAGTTACGGGACGCTGTGGTTCCCGGAGTTCGAGCTGTTCTTCGTGTTCGCCATCATGGCCGCGGTCCTGCTGGTGCGGCCGCAGGGGCTGTTCGCCTCATGAGCCCGCGGGCACGGCGATGGGCGCTCGGGGCCTTGCTCGTCCTGTTGGTGAGCCTGCCCGTGTGGGCGAGCCGCTACGTGGTGTACCTGACCATTCACATTCTGCTGCTGGCCTTGAACGCCGCGGGGTTCAACCTGCTCTTTGGGTACACGGGCCTGTTGTCCTTCGGGCAGGCGGGTTTCTATGCGGTGGGCGCCTACACGTGCGCGCGGATCCTTCTGGCCTGGCCGTCCCTGCTGCCCGGCGTGCTGGGCGGGACCGTGGCCGCAACCCTGTCGGCTGTCCTCCTCGGGTACCTGTCCGTCCGGCACACCCGCATCTACTTCTCCATGCTCACCCTCGCCTTCGGGATGATGATCTTCTCGCTGGCCTGGAAGTGGCGGGCGGTCACAGGCGGGGACGACGGGTTGGTGGGCGTGCCCCGGGCTCCCCTGGAGCTGTGGGCCCTCACCGTGCCGCTGCCCACTGTGGAGCGCTACTACGTCGTGGTGCTGGTGGCGGTGGTGGCGGCGGTGGCGTTGCTGCACCGCCTGGTGCGCTCGCCCTTGGGGCTCGCCCTGCAGGCGGTCCGGGACAGCGAGGTGCGGGCGGAGCACGTGGGGCTGCCTGTACGCCGGCTGCGGCTGCTTTCCTTCGCAGTGGCGGGCACTTGTGCGGGGCTCGCAGGGTCCCTGCTGCCCGCCCTGGAAAACACCGTCACCCCGCCCATCGCGCACTGGACGGCCTCCGCGGAGCCGGTGCTGGCAGCGCTGCTCGGCGGCACCCAGCGGTTTGGGGGACCCTTGGTGGGTGCCTTCCTGCTCGTGGTGTCGAAGGACGTGATCGTGCGGTTCACCGTGCACTGGTCCCTGGTGCTGGGGGCTGTGGTGATCGCTCTCGTGCTCGGGTTCCGCGGTGGCGTGGTGAGCGTGGTGGAGCCGTGGTTGGCCCGGCCGCGGCCGGCGAGGCGCGCGGTGGCCCGGGCGGGGGAGCAGGCGCCGTGAGCCTGCTGGTGGCTGAGGGGCTGCGCAAGCGGTTCGGCGACCTCGCGGCGGTGGACGGTGTGGACCTCCAGGTGGAGGAGGGCGGGTGCGTGGCCCTCATCGGACCCAACGGCGCGGGCAAGACCACGCTGTTGAACCTGTTGAGCGGGCACCTGTTGCCGGACGCGGGGCGCATCTCCTTCCGGGGGGAGGAGGTCACGCGCCTGCCGCCCCACGCCCGGGTGCGCCGGGGGCTATCTCGCTCCTTCCAGGTGATGACCATCTTCCCGCAACTGAGCGCCCGCGAGAACCTACTGGTCCCGGTGCTGGCCCGGCTGCGCCGGGCCACCGAGCCGCTCCGGCCCGTGGACGCCTTCCCGGAGGCGTGGGAGGAGGCAGACGCGCTGCTGCGGGACCTGGGGTTGCTCGAAGCCGCGGACATGCCCGCGGCGTCCCTGCCCCACGGTGACCAGCGCCGGCTGGAGCTGGGGATCGCCGTGGCCAGCCGGCCGCGCCTGTGCCTGTTGGACGAACCGTCGTCCGGGCTGAACCCCCTGGAGCGCGCGGGGCTGCTGGACCTGGTCCGCAGGCTCGGTGCGGAGCGAGCCACCACTTTCCTCGTGGTGGAGCACGACATGGACGTGGTGTTCGGACTCGCGCACCGCGTGGTGGTGATGGACCGCGGCCGCGTGCTGGCGGACGGTCCGCCGGAGGCCATCCGGGCGGATCCCAGGGTGCGGGAGACCTACCTCGGCGAGGAGGAGTAGCGGTGCTGGTGGTGGACGGCCTGGTAGCCGGGTACGGCGCCTCCGCCGTTGTGCACGGCGTCTCCTTGGCCGTGCGGGCGGGCGAGGTGGTGGCGCTGCTCGGGCGGAACGGAGCCGGGAAGACGACCACCCTTCGGGCGGTGCTGGGGCTCGTGCGGGTCCACCGCGGCCGCGTCCAGTTCCGGGGTGCGGACCTGGTGGGGCGGCCGCCCTACGAGGTGGCCCGTCTCGGGATCGCGTACGTGCCTGACGACCGCCGGATCTTCCCGGACCTCACGGTGGAGGAGAACCTGCTCCTCGCCCACTACGCCACGCGCCGCGAGGGACCGTGGGACCTTGAGCGCGTGTACAGCCTGTTCCCCGCGCTGCGCGAGCTCCGCGGCCTGCGGGGCACGCAGCTGTCGGGGGGCCAGCAAAAGATGCTCGCCCTGGGACGGGCTCTCATGACCAACCCGGACCTGATGCTGCTGGACGAGCCCGTGGAAGGGCTGGCGCCCCTGGTGGTCCGGCAGCTGGAGGACACGCTGCGGGAGATCCGCCGTGCAGGCGTCACGATCCTCCTGGCGGACCAGAACCTGCGCTTCTGCAGGCGGATCGCGGACCGGGGCTACGTGCTAGACAGGGGGACGGTGCGGCTGGAGGGGACCCTGGAGGCCATCA
>BEII01000188.1 GCA_002898935.1 bacterium HR32 | reverse complement strand
GGATCGACGCTCTCGGCGGCCGGGTTGACGCCTTGGACCAGAAGGTGGACCGGTTCCGGAACGAACTGAGCGGCCGGATCGACGCTCTCGGCGGCCGGGTTGACGCCTTGGACCAGAAGGTGGACCGGTTCCGGGACGAACTGGGCGGCCGGATCGACGCTCTCGGCGGCCGGGTTGACGCCTTGGACCAGAAGGTGGACCGGTTCCGGGACGAACTGAGCGGCCGGATCGACGCCCTCGGCGGCCGGGTTGACGCCTTGGACCAGAAGGTGGACCGGTTCCGGGACGAACTGAGCGGCCGGATCGACGCCCTGGACCAGAAAGTGTCGCGTCAGTTCGTGTGGATGGTCGGCATCCAGATCACCATCCTGGTCACCGTGGTCGGCGTCCTGGCCGCGGCCCTGTTCCGGGGGTGAGTCGGTGCCGTTCGAGTTCACGAGGCTGGAGATCCCCGAGGTGGTCCTAGTCCGGGCGAAGGCCTTCCACGACTCCCGCGGGTTCTTCATGGAAGCCTACAAGCTCTCGGAGTTCGCCGCCAACGGCATCCCTGTGACCTTTGTGCAGGACAACTTCTCGCGCTCCACCCGGCGCGGTGTCCTGCGGGGCCTGCACTACCAGAAGCACCCGAAGGCCCAGGGTAAACTCGTCATGGTCCTCCGGGGGAGGATCTGGGACGTGGCCGTGGACATCCGGAGGGGCTCGCCGACCTACGGCCGTTGGGTGGCGGCCGAGCTTTCGGAGGACGAGCGCACTATGCTGTGGGTGCCCCCGGGCTTTGCCCACGGCTTCTGTGTGCTGTCGGATGGTGCGGACGTCCTGTACAAGTGCACGGAGGAGTACGCGCCCGAGCTGGACCGCGGCATCCGGTGGGACGACCCCGATCTGGCCATCTCCTGGCCGGTGGCGGAGCCCGTGCTGTCGGAGAAGGACGCCAATCTCCCGCGCCTTGCGGAGACGGATCACGGGGTTGCGTACGGGACGCCGCGATGAAGACAGTTCTGGTGACCGGTGGATGCGGGTTCATCGGGAGTCACTTCATCCGCTGCCTCCTGCGGGAAGAATCTTGGCGTGTGGTGAACCTGGACAAGTTGACCTACGCGGGGGATCTCGACAGGCTCTCGGATCTAGCCGGGGAGCCCCGCTACCGGCTCGTGCAGGGCGACATTGCCGATGCAAAGCTTGTGGAAGAGGTCGTAGTGACTGAGCGTCCGTGGGCCATCGTGAACTTCGCGGCCGAGTCCCACGTGGACCGGAGCATTCTCGACCCTACCCCCTTTTTGCGGACGAACGTCCAGGGCGTCCATGTGCTCTTGGACGTCGCCCGGCGCTACGGCGTCGAACGCTTTCTGCAGATCTCTACGGACGAGGTATACGGGGACACGGACGGCTTAGAGCCACGGTCCGAAGAGGACCCGTTACGACCCGGTAGCCCCTATGCCGCAAGCAAAGCAGCTGCGGATCTACTGTGTCTTGCATACCGCCGGACGTATGGCCTCCCGGTGCTCATCGCCCGCAGCTCCAACAACTACGGCCCCTACCAGCACCCCGAAAAGCTGATCCCGCTCGTGATCCGCAACCTTTTGGTGGGAGAGGAAGTCCCTGTATACGGGGACGGCGGACAACGGCGTGACTGGCTGTTCGTGGAGGACAACTGCCGGGCCCTTCTCCTCCTCCTGGAGCAGGGCGCGGTAGGAGCGATTTACAACATCGCGACGGGAGTGCGTGTTCGAAATCTCCAGCTTGTGCAGAGCATCTGCACCGTGCTGGCCCGGGAGCTCGACACCGACCCGGCAGGGTTCTTCGACCGCATCCGTTTCACTCCGGATCGGCCGGGGCACGATCGGGAGTACGCCGTGCGGACGGATCGAATCGCCCATACGTTGGGGTGGAGGCCGGAGGTGGAACTCGAGGAGGGACTGCGGCGCACGGTCCGGTGGTACCTTTCCAACCGCGACTGGCTCGTAAAGAGGGCGGATGAAGAGTACCGCGCGTACTACGAGGCGGTGTATCGACGGAAATGGGAGCTGGTGTAACCCGCGTCGTGGTCGTGGGTGCCACCGGGCAGCTCGGAAGCGGGGTGGTGCGGGCCTTTCGAGAAACCGGCGGGTACGCGGTGGTGGGATTGAGCCACGGGGAGGTGGAGTGCACGGACCCTGCATCGGTTCTGGAGACGCTCGTACCCCTCCGGCCGAGGGTGGTGGTGAACTGCGCAGGGTTCGTGCGGGTAGACGCCTGCGAGGAGGACCCGAAGCGGGCCTTCGAGGTCAACGCCCTGGGAGCCCTGCACGTGGCGCGGGCGTGCCGGGAGGCGGGGGCGCGTTGCGTCCACGTGAGTACCGACTATGTGTTCGACGGTGCCAAGGCCGAACCGTACCTTGAGGAGGACCTCCCGAATCCCCTCAACGTGTACGGGGCGTCCAAGCTCGCCGGCGAACACCTGGTGGTCCAGACGTGTCCGGACGCGCTGGTGGTGCGTGTGGCGAGCCTGTTCGGGGGCCTCGGCTCCCGAGGCAAGGGGACCAACTTCGTCCTCACGGTGCTGGAGCGAGCCCGGCGCGGGGAGGCCCTGCGCGTCGTGGACGACGTCCGCATGTCGCCCACCTACGCCGAAGACGCGGCGGCGGCCATCGTGGAGCTCGTGGCGGCGGGCGCCTCCGGGGTCTTCCACGTGGTAAACAAGGGCGCGTGCTCGTGGTACGAGTTAGCGGTGCGCGTCCTTGAGCTCGCAGGCCTGCGGGTGCCCGTACACCCGGTGCCCCAGGAGGCCTACCCCGCGCGGGCCAGGCGGCCCCGCAACTCCGCTCTTTCCACGGCCAAGCTGGAGGCCCGGGGCCTGCGGCTCCCGCCGTGGGAGGACGCGGTCCAGAGGTACCTGGCGGCGCTCTCCGGCCGTGCGTAGGCTTACGAGTGCTGGGCCTTTCGGGCCCAAGCTGAGGGCCCGTGCAGCGAGGCCCCTGGCCTCGAGAGGGGTATATTGTAATCTATGGTGACGGTCCGAAAGCGGGAGGCGCGGCACGACCAGAGACCGGTGCCGATGAGGGGTCAGGACGGGGGTGGCTCGCGGTGGCTGCGGAGCTGACGGGGGAAAGGCTGTGGCCCCGGGGGAGCGTGGCAGGCTGGTTCGTGGCACACGTCAAGCCGCGGCAGGAAGAGGCGGTGTGCTGGCGGCTCGGCCTCCGTGGCATCCACTCCTTCCTCCCGCGGCTACTGGTGCAGCGGCGGCACGGGTCCCGGCGCTGGGAAGCCGTGGAGCCCGTGTTCCCGGGCTACGTGTTCCTGCGTACTGCCGACGACCCGGCCGCCCTGTACCGTGCGCGGTGGACGTCGGGGGTCAAGTGGCTGTTGGGGGCGGAGGACGGCCCCACTCCCGTAGAGGACGCAGTGGTTGCTTACCTCCAGGAGAGGATGGGGGACCGGGGCTACATCGTGCCGCGCCGGGAGCTGGTCGCGGGCACCCGGGTGCGGTTCCGGCACGGGCCCTTTGCCCTTCTGGAAGGTGTGATCGACCGGCCCGCTTCCAGGGCGGAACGGGTGCGGGTGCTCCTGCGCCTGTGCGGCGCGGTGGTGCCCGTGGAAGTGCGCCTGGAAGAGCTGGAGCCGGTCTGAAGGACGGCCCGTACACGGCTCTGTAGGTCACGGGCCGTGCACAACAGGAGGCGGAAACGCCTGCGGCTGCGGGTACGGACGTACCCGAACGGCGGAGCTGTGTCCTCCGATGCCCATCTACGAGTACCGCTGCGAGGCTTGCGGCACGCGGTTCTCGGTGCTGTTCTGGCCGCCTGAGCAACCACGTCCCCGGTGCCGGCGGTGCGGGAGTACGAGGGCCAGCAGGCTGGTGTCGCGGGTCGCCCTTCTCCGGGGTGAGGAGGAGCGTCTGGAGAGGCTGGCGGAGAAGGCCGCGGGCATCGACGAGGCCGACGAGGCGGGCTTGGAACGGTGGTCCAGGGAGGTGGAACGGGAGCTCGGCGAGGAGGTCCCCGGCGACGCGGCACACGAGGACGCGAGCGGGGACGTCTGAGCAAGCGGGAGAGAGCAGATCTCCGGAGAGCCACGCGCAACGGAGTTCGAGGTGGCTGACCCGGCGTCGGGCCGCCCGAGAGTGGCATCTGCCGGCTGCGGCCCGTTCTGCTGCGGGGAACCGGGGAGGCCTCCGCGTACCGCTCGAGGCTCAGTGCAGGTAGGAACTCGGAGGCGGCGTGGTGCAGAACAGGGCACGAGACTGGTTTCGTCAAGCGGTGCGGGATCTCGAGCAAGCCGAGGACTCCAGACGGGCGGGCCGGCACGAGTGGGCGTGTTTCGCTGCCCAGCAGGCGGCGGAGAAGGCCGTGAAGGCGCTGCACCTGCGCTGGGGTCAGGAGGCGTGGGGGCACGTCGTCGCCAAGCTCCTGCGAGAGCTACCGGAGGCGGTCCGGGTGCCCGACGAGCTCGTGGAGAAGGGCCGGGTCCTGGACACCTTTTACATCCCACCGCGCTACCCCAACAGCCACTCGGAGGGGGCGCCTTTTGAGCACTACGGGCCCTTGCAGAGCGAGGAAGCGATCCACT
Organism: bacterium HR32; assembly: GCA_002898935.1. Classification (GTDB taxonomy): domain Bacteria; phylum Sysuimicrobiota; class Sysuimicrobiia; order Sysuimicrobiales; family Sysuimicrobiaceae; genus Tepidifontimicrobium. The sequence goes on along the minus strand of BEII01000188.1, from coordinate 21 downwards.
ATGCCCGTGAGATCCTTGAGT
>BEII01000187.1 GCA_002898935.1 bacterium HR32 | reverse complement strand
GCGCGCGGCCCTGCACCGCCATTTGCGCGACCGCACCCTCTCGGGTGGGTTCGACGCCCTGGAACGCATCGCCAACCACTACGACGGCAGCGACCTGCCCCTGGGGCGGTACGAGGAGGAGACGCTTGAGGACCTCGACGGCGACCTCAAGCTGTCCTTCGTGCTGGCCCGGCCCCGGGACGACTCGGACGGTGGGTTCGACGCCGCCACCTGGACCGTGCTGGCACCCCTGCTGTGGGCCGATCCCTTCGCGCTGTTCAACCAGTACCTCAGGGACCGGGCGCAGGCCGAGCGCGACCGCATCTGGCGCACAGAGATCGCCCCGCGGGTCGCGGAGCGGTTCGTCCAGCAGCTGGAGTTCTACCTGGTCCACCCGGACGGGTCGGAGGTCGGACCTCTCCCCGTGGACGCCACCCTGGTGTCCCGGTACGCGCCGGACACGCCCCTGCACGTCACCCTGCGCTTGGCCGCCGACCTGCCGCCGGTAAGGCGGGCCGACATCCGGGCGGTGCGCATCTTCCCCAAAGCCGCGCTGCCCGCGGAGTCCAAGGTGCTGGTGCACTCGGGCAGCATGCGGTACCGCACCGCGCACCTGAGTCACCACCTGTTCCGGGACGCCCGTATCCTCAACGACCTCCGCACCGACCAGCCCGACGCCTGCCGGGTCGCCACGCCCACGGACCGGGTGGAGCGGCGCAACCCGCGGGAGGAGGACCGGGAGCTGGCGCGCCGGCTGCTGGCGCACCTCAACGAGCACATCGAGTACTACCACAAGGCCATCTGGTGGGAGATGGACCCGGACCGCCGGTACATGCTTCTGGACGGGTTTGTGGCCCCGAACTCGGGCGGCCGCAGCGTGGCGTCCGTGGTGGAGAACCGCCTGCTCGGTATCGTCGGGAACTGTCTCGTGCTGCCCGTGGCCCGCGGGTTCCACCTGGACCCCACCTTCAAGGCCGACCCTGGGGATCCCGAGCTGCTGCTCCGCCACTACCACCCCACAACCCCGATCCCGCCCGTGCAGGTGAGCGTGCCCACCCGCGGCGTGTTCGCGTAGTCGGTCATGGGCCACTGCAACAGCTGCGAGACGATCGACGACACGCTCTTCTGGCGCGCGCACGAGGCACCCATCGACGAACCCACGGACATCCAGCCCGTCAGCACGGAGTCCCGGCGGAGCGACGTGCCGGACGTCCGGCCCTCCGCCATGCCTGCGCCCCTCATCGCCATGCAGAACGCACCCGCGGCCCCGGACCCCACGGGGCTCGCGGTGGCCGCCCAGCTCCTCGGGAACCCCAACCTGTTCCGGGACATCACTGGGCTTGCGGCGAACCAGCAGAACGCGCTCGCCGCCTTCCAGTCGTCCCTGGAAGCAGCCAAGTTCTTCGCGCAGGAGGGCGGGAAGCTCCGCATGCAGGAGCGCATGCTCGAGCAGGCGGACCGGGCCCTGCAGCGGGTGCGGCAGGCTCGGGAGCGGGGCATGATCACACCCGAGCAGGAGCGCGAGCTCACGGTGGAGGCGCTTCGGACCATGATGAGTGGCCAAAGCACGCCCGGGGAGGTGACCCGGCAGATCGAGCGGGCCCGCGCGCAGGGCCTCCTCGACTCCGAGCAGGCCTCCAAGCTGACCGAGCGGGCCTTGCGGTCGTGGGCGGAGGGCACAAGCCCGCAGGCGACTCCCCGCCTCACGGAGGAAGCGCCCGTGGAGACCCTCCTGCGCCGTGCGTCCGCCCAGCCGGGCGCCAGCGTGTCCGTGACGCGGGGGGCGGAGAGCGTCCAGGTCCGCACCGCTGCTGCCCGGGAACCGGTCCAGGAGGTCTGCGGCTTCTTCGGGCCGCAGGGCGTCGTCTCGGAGGAAGACCTGCGGGACGCCATCCGTCTAGTGGCGGAGCGGGAGCGCAGGAACTGGCGCGACGCGTCGGGCGCGGTGCTGTCCGAAGGTGACGACAGCCAGTTCGGCCACCTGGTGCGCTACTGGCTGGCCCGGTACAGCGCCATCTCCCCCCTCACCGTCACCCACACGCAGACGCAAGCCCTGGCGTCCACCACCAACTACGGCGCCCTGCTTGACGCCAACCCCACGGAGGCGCAGGTCAACGCCGCGGCGGACGCAGCCCGGCAGGCGCTGCTGGCGGGGGCGCCGGGCTCGGCCAACCCTCCGAACCTGGACGACCTGGTCGAGGAAGCGTTGCGAAACGCCCGCGGATCCAGGCGGGATGCGATCCCGTGGAGTGCGGTGTTCGTCTCCGCGTGCGTCCGCCGCGCCGCCGTCCAGCTGGGGCTTGAAGCGGAGGTGGCCGGACGGATCGTGGGTCGTGACGGCCTTCTGCGGTACCACGACGCCCACCGGGTGTACGTGCGGGAGGCGTACCGGCGCCGCTTCCAAGACCGCCGGGACGGCACCTACCACGCCTTCCGGCCGGACGAGCGGGCGGTGCAGGTGGGAGACATCGTGGTGCTGGACCGGCAAGCGAACCGGTTGGAGGACGTGGTCGCGTTCGACGACATCCCCACGGTGCTGGCCGGCGGGAGGGCGCTGCACGGGGACGTCGTGGTGGAAGTCTCCGACGGCTACTGCGTCGCCATCGGAGGGAATTTGAGCCAGACCGTCCGACGCCGGCGTTACCCGCTGGACGCCCAGGGCCGGCTGGTGGTTGCCGAGGGCCAACGGTTCACCCAGGAGGCGGACAACGGATCCTTGGCCGCGATCCCCGCGGCGGGCCCTGCCACGGGAGCGCTTCACGACCTCAGCACCGGCCGGATCTTCGCACTCCTGAGCCTCGCCCAGGCGTGCTTGGCGGTGCCGGGCCAGCCGCTGGAAGGGGGCGTGCTCGTTTGACGGCTTGGGGCCGGGGTTCTCCCCGGCCCCAAGCGCTCCACGCGAAGTTGACCGCCGCAGCCGCCTAAAGGCGGTACAATGACGGCGGCGCATGAGGCTTTCCGACGCGGTCCACGTGCTGGAGTTCGAGGGGCCGTTTCGCGGCACCCGGGTCACGGTACATCCGGTACTGCTGGTGGACCCCCAGGGCCCCTTGCTCGTGGACACGGGCCTGCCGGGCCAGGGAGACACCTTGCGCCGGCTGCTGGCGCAGAAGGGTGTGGAGCTCGCTCAGCTCCGGTGGCTCGTGCTGACGCACCAGGACTTGGACCACATCGGCAACGCACCGGAGGTGGCGCGAGGGAGTCCGGCCGAGGTGTGCGCCCACGCGCAGGACGCACCCTACATTGAGGGGCAGCGGACGCCGTTGAAGCTCGCTCCCGAGCGCCTGGCCACCCTGGCCCCCGAAGCGCGGGCGTTCTTCGAGGAGTGGGCCGAGCACCCGCCGCGGGTGCGGGTGGCCCGCCGGCTCGAGGACGGCCAACGGCTCCCCGTCGCCGGCGGCGTGCGGGTGGTCTACACGCCCGGACACACCCCAGGCCACCTGAGCCTGTACCTGGAGGCGCACCGCGTGCTCATCGCGGGGGATGCGCTGGTGGTCGCGGACGGCCAGCTCCGCGGCCCACGGCCCGAGGTCACGCTCGACATGGAAGAAGCCATGCGCTCGGTGGCCAAGCTGGCGGAGCTCGAGCCGGAGTTCGTGGTCTGCTACCACGGGGGGCTGTTCGGCCCCGGGGCTGCAGCGCGCCTCCGCGAGATCGCGTCGGCCGGAGCCTGATCGGGCACCGTGCGCTGGCTGCTCTGGTTAGCGGCCGCGGCGCTGTTGGCTCTCGCGAGCCCGGAACCCACGGGCTCGCCGTCCGCCTGCGCCCAACCCGCCCGTCCCCCTGCGCTCCTCCCGAGCCGCGTGGTACGGGTGGTGGACGGCGACACCGTACGGGTCTGGCTGGACGCGCGCGAAGAGCGGGTGCGCTTGCTCGGCCTGGACGCGCCCGAGCGCTTTCCGGGCCCGCGCCTGTACCAGCAGGCACGCCAGCTGGGCCTGCCGGCCGACTTGCTCCGGCGGTGGGCCAGCGCCGGCTACGCCTTCGCCTCCCGGCACCTCGCTGGCCAGCGGGTGGGCCTCGAACTGGACGTCCAGGACCGCGACGAGTTCGGCCGCCTGCTGGCCTACGTGTGGGTCGGCCGCGTGCTGTTCAACTTAGAACTCGTGCGGGAGGGGTACGCGTGGTCGTACCCCCTCCCCCCGAACCTGCGCTACGCGGAGCTCCTCGCGGCGTGCCAGCGCGAAGCCCAGCAAGCCCGCCGTGGGCTCTGGGGACACTGACCCCCGTTCAGGACCGTGCGTACAGGTTGAGCGGGTGGCGAACCCAGCGCGGTCCCAGCACCCGGGACAGCCGGTCGAACATCTCCATGTCGTACTGGCCCACCAGGGTGATGGCGGTGCCGGTCTGCCCCGCCCGGGCGGTGCGGCCCACCCGGTGGACGTACGTCTCCACGTCCTCCGGCATGTCGAAGTTCATCACGTGGGACACCGTGGGCAGGTCCAACCCCCGCGCGGCCACGTTGGTCACCACGAGGACGGGGGTCCGGCCCGACGCGAACGCCCTCAGGGCCGCCAGCCGGGCACCCTGCCGCATGCCCCCGTGCAGGGCCGCCGCCGGGTGCTCGCGTGCCAGCACGTCCGCCAGGCGCTGCGCGGCCCGCTGGGTCCTGCGGAACACCAGGG
>BEII01000186.1 GCA_002898935.1 bacterium HR32 | reverse complement strand
ATCGGGGTCCGGATCCGGGAGGTGTACGGGCAGACCGAGGGCAGCGGCCCCACCACCATCCACCAGGGCGACCGGATCCGCCTGGGGACCGTGGGGCAGCCCCTGCCGGGCGTGGAGGTGCGGATCGCGGAGGACGGCGAGATCCTGGTCCGCGGGCCCAACGTGTTCTGCGGCTACTTCCGCGACCCCGAGGCCACCGCGGCCACGTTGCGGGACGGCTGGCTCCACTCCGGCGACGTCGGCGAGATGGACCCGGACGGCTTCCTCCGCATCACCGACCGCAAGAAGGACCTGATCGTGAACGCCTACGGCAAGAACGTCGCCCCCGCCTACGTGGAGAACAAGCTGAAGGCCAGCCCCTACGTGCACGACGCCGTGGTGATCGGCGACCGGCGCCCGTACCTGGTGGCGTTGGTGGTCATCGACGAAGACCACGTGGCGCAGTGGGCCCAGGACCGCCGCATCCCCTTCTCCACCTTTGCGGACCTGAGCGGCAACGAGCAGGTCCGGGAGCTGATCGCCCAGGAGGTGGAGCGGGTGAACCGTACCCTCAGCAGCCCCGAACAGGTGAAGCGGTTCGCCATCCTCCCCAAGCGGCTGTACCAGGAGGACGGCGAAGTCACCCCGACCCTGAAGGTCAAGCGCAAGGCGATCCAGGAGAAGTACGCGGACCTGATCGAGAGCCTGTACCGGTAGACCACCCCAGGCGTCGCTGCACGACTTCTGGAGGCCCGGGCGCCTCTGCCGGGGCTCTTCGACACGTTTGCGGGTGGTCTCAGGCCCAGCGCCGCTTGGGCCGCCACCGGCGGAAGCCCTTCGGAGACGCCTCTCGCTGCACGCCCAGGTACAGCTCCTGCACGTTCGGGTCCTCCCGCAGGCGGTCCGCGGGTCCCTCCAGCACCAGCCGACCGGCTTCCAGCACGTAGCCGTAGTGCGCCACCTCGAGCGCCATGCGGGCGTTCTGCTCCACCAGCAGGAGGGTCATGCCCTCCTGGTTCAGAGACCGCAGGGTGGAGAAGATCTCGGCCACCACGCGCGGCGCGAGCCCAAGGCTAGGCTCGTCCAGCAGCAGGAGGGAAGGACGGAGCAGCAGGGCCCGGGCGACGGCCAGCATCTGCTGCTCGCCTCCCGAAAGCGTCCCCGCCAGCTGGCGGCCGCGCTCCCGCAGCACCGGGAACCGGTCCAGCACCGCGTCCAGGTCCGACCGGGTGTACCGGCGGGCGTAGCCCGCGAGCTGCAGGTTCTCCGCCACCGTGAGCTCCGGGAAGATGCCGCGGCCCTCGGGGACGAGGGCGACCCCCAGGCGCGTGATGGCGTCCGGGTCACGGCCGTTCAGCAGCGCGCCCCGGAACCGCACCTCGCCCTTCTCCGGCTGGTCGGGGATGAGGCCCATCACGGTGCGCAGGAGGGTGGTCTTGCCCGCGCCGTTACTCCCCAGGAGCGCCACCACCTGTCCTTCCCGCACGCTCAAGGAGACGCCCCGCAGGACCACGAGGCGCCTGCGGTAGCCCGCCTCCACGTTGCGCACCGACAGGAGCTCGGCGCTCACGCGCCCACCCCTAGGTAGGCCTCCACCACCCGCGGGTCCCGCTGCACGCGCTCGGGAGGACCTTCCGCGATCACCTCCCCGTGGTCCAGGACCACCACGCGCTCCGACAGGTCCATCACCATCCGCAGGTCGTGCTCCACCAGCACAAGCGTGAGTCCGAAGGCCCGCCGGGCGTCCAGCAGACGGTAGCGCAGCTCGTCCTTGTCCTCCGCGGTGAGCCCCGCGGACGGCTCGTCCAGCAGGAGGAGGCGGGGCTGGCTGCACAGCGCCCGCCCCAACTCCACGAGTTTCTGCACGCCGTGGGGGAGGGCGGCCACGGGGCGGTCGCGGTAGGCCTGCAGGTCGAGGAACTCCAGCACCGCCTCCGCCCGCTCCCGCTGCGCCACCTCCTCCCGCACCGCGCGGCCTGTGCCGAGAACCACCTCCCACAGGCCTGCGCGGAAGTGCCGGTGGCAGCCCAGCAGCAGGTTGTCCAGCACCGTCATGCCGCGGAACAGCTCCAGGTTCTGGAAGGTGCGGGCCACGCCCATGCGCGCGATGGTGTCCGGCGCGGCACGGGTGATGTCACGGCCCTCCAGCCGCACCACACCCCGCTGCGGCCGGTACAGGCCGCAGACGCAGTTGAACAGGCTCGTCTTGCCCGCGCCGTTGGGCCCGATGAGGGACACCAGCTCGCCGGCCCGCACCTCCAGCGAAACGTCCTGCAGGGCCACGACCCCGCCGAACCGCAGGGTCAGCCCGCGGACCTCCAGCAGCGGACTCGCCAACCGCCCGCCTCCCCGGCTAGAACCCCACGGAGTAGGTCACCCAGTCGGTCAGCCGCGTGTACCGGCCGCCCTCTGCCCGCGTCAGGAACACCCGGTTGATCCCCTGCCGCCGGTCCGGCCCGAAGGTGACCCCGCGGATCACCTCGCCGTCCCAGTTCCGGATGCTCTCCATGGCCTGCACGAACCGTTGCTTCGTCAGGTCGCGGCCCGCGCGGCGCAGGCCCTCCACGAAGGGTTCCATGAACGCCCAGCCCGCGAGCGCGTTGAAGGGGTTCTGGCGCAGGGCCGGGTCGATGCGGGTCAGGACCGCCAGGGCCTGGTCCACCCGGTTGTCCCCGGTGCCTGGAAGCGGGAAGAAGGCGGTGGAGATCACCCCGTTCCACGCCTCCCCCGCCAGGGCGAACATGATGGGGTCCCCCAGGGTGAAGGAACTGAGGAGCTTGGGCGTGTAGCCGATCTTGGCCATCTCCCGGACGATGAGGGCCCCGTGGCGCGGGGTGGCGTACAGGAGCACCGCGTCCGCCCGGGACTCCCGCAGGCGCACCGCTTCCGAGCTCACGTCCGCCTGGGTGACCTCGTAGGGGACCTGGGCCACCACCCGCACCCGGGACCGCACCGCGCCCTGTTTGGCGCCCAACAGCCCCTTCTGGCCGTACAGGTCGTTCTGGTAGAAGACCGCCACGGTCTTGGCGCCGAGCTGCCGGGCGGCGTAGTCCACGAGGACCTTTGCCTCCTCCACGTACGACGGGTACGTGACGAACAGGTACTTCTTGTCCCGAAAGCCGTACCACATGCTGGCGTCTGCGGTGGGGGTGACCCACACCACCTCGTTGCGGACGATGTAGTCCCGGACCGCGAAGGCGTTGGCGGTGCCGATCAGCCCGACGATGGCGAACACCCCGACCCGCTCCACCAGCTCCCGTACGTTGGCCGCAGCCCGCGGCGGCAGGTAGCTGTCGTCCCGGACCACCACCCGCAGGCGCCTTCCGTGGATCCCTCCCTGGTCGTTCAAGAAGCGTGCGTACGCCTCCATCCCGCGGCCCACCGCGCCCCAATACGCCGCGGGCCCGCTGAGGGGCATGGAGGTGCCGATCACCACCTCCTCCGCGGTCACCCCGCGTTCCTGGGCCACGACACCCACGGACAGCGCCAACGACAACACCAGGCAGATCCCGACGAAGGTCCTCATCCTCCTCCCCTCCTGTGTCGGTTTGTGTTGCCCGTCACACCCGGCGTTCGAACGGACGCCCGAACAGCCCCTCGGGCTTGAGCAGCAGCACGGCCACGATCACGAGAAAGCTCAGGGTGGCCTTGAACTTCACCGAGACGTACCCGGCGAACAGACTCTCCGCCACCCCCAGCGTGAGCCCGCCCACCACCGCGCCCGGCAGGCTGTCCATGCCGCCAAGCACCGCGGCGGCAAAGCCCTTGAGGAACGGATCCAGCATCATGAAGGGGTCCAGCAGCAGCACGGGGGCCAGCAGCACACCCGCGCTGGCCCCCAGCATCCCCGCCAGGGCCCAGGTGGCGGCCAGGACCCTGCGGGCCGGCACGCCGAGCAGCTGCGCGGCCACTGGGTTCTGGGCCACGGCGCGCATGGCCAGCCCAAGCGGCGTCCGCTGCACCAGCAAAGACAGAAGCGCCACCAGCACCAGCGCCGCAGCCAGCGAGCCCGCGGTCAGCTCGCTGATCACGACCCCGCCCAGGCGGTACACGCGGACGTCCGACATCGGCGAGGGGAAGGGTTTCGTGTCCGTCCCCCAAACCCACGCCATGAACCCGCCCAGGAAGAGGGCGAAGCCCAAGGTGGTGATCACGAGCCCCAGCACCGTGCCCTCCCGCACGGGCCGCACGAGCACCTGGTAGAAGCCCGCGGAGGCGAGCCCCGCGCCCACAAGGCCTGCGGCGACCGAGGCTGCGTAGGGCCACCCCGCCTGCAGGGCCGACAGCGCCAGGAAAGCACCCAGGGTGCACAGGTCCCCGTGGGCGAAGTTCAGGACCCGGGAGGAACGGTACAGCAGCACGATCCCGAGGGCCACCAGGGCGTACAGGCCGCCGGAAGCCAGTCCGTTGGCCACGTACTGCGCGGCGAGGGTCACAGCGGCCACATCCTCACGTAGCGCTGAACCCGCAGCCAGCGGGCGTACAGGCCCCCGGGCTCGAACCGGAGGACGAGGATCACCGCGAGCCCGTACAGCACGTTCAGAACCTCGCCGAACCCGGACAGGGCCTGGGGCAGCAAGGTCAAGAGAACCGCCCCCAGCACGCTCCCGGGGACCGACGCCAGCCCGCCCAC
>BEII01000185.1 GCA_002898935.1 bacterium HR32 | reverse complement strand
AAACTGTCGGGCAGGAGCGTGGACGAGATCGTGGCCATGCGCGCGGAGGGCAAGGGCTGGGGTGAGATCGCCATGGAGCTGGGCGTGCACCCGTCCGAGCTGGGGCTGGCTGTGGCCGCGGTGATGTCGGAAGGGCGATCGCCAGAAGCAGCGGGCAAGCCTGAGGGGCCACCCGGAGGGCCTCCGGCGGGGACGTCAGCCGGCCCCCCCGAAGGGACGCCGGGCCGGCCGGACGGCGTCCCGGGAGGTCCGCCGGCCGGAGTGCCGGGGAGACCCTGAGCATCGCGCGGGGTCAGGCTCCGGGCCCGCGGGTGTTGGCCCGCGGGCCTTGAGTTTGTCGGAGGCGGCTTGATGGACGAGCTCGTGAACTTCCCTGTGGTGCTGCGGGTGACCCCTGACGCCCCAGCACCCAGGAGGGCCGTGGAGGCCCTCCGTGCGGGCGAGGTGGTGGTGTACCCCACGGACACCGTGTACGGGTTGGGCTGCGACGCCACAGAGCCGTCCGCGGTGCGGCGGGTGTTCGAAGTCAAGGGCCGCCCGCCGGACCAACCGGTGCCCGTCCTCCTCGCAGAGCCCGGCGAAGCGGAAGCGCTCGCGCACGTGTCCCCGGGCGCCCGGCGGCTCATGGAACGCTTCTGGCCGGGTCCCCTCACGCTGGTGCTGCCTGGACGCGGCGTGGTGGCCGACCTCGTGACCGCGGGCACCGGAACCGTCGGGCTGCGCGTCCCAGACCACCCCGTGCCACGGGCCCTTGTGCGTGCGTGCGGGTTCCCGTTGGTCGGGACGAGCGCCAACACGTCCGGACGCCCGGCGCCCACCACCGTGCCCCAGGTGCTGTCGGACCTCGACGGCCGCGTGCGCCTCGTGCTGGACGGTGGGCGGCTGCGGGGACGCCCGTCCACGGTGGTGGACTGCACCGGGGACCGGCCGCGGGTGCTGCGGGCCGGGCCCATCCCCGCGGAGGCCGTCCAGCGGGTGTGGGACGGAGTGCAGGGGGTGGCGACTGCGGCCGCGAAGTGAACGAGGATGCGCATCGCCTTCGCCAGCGACCACGCGGGCTATGGGCTCAAGGAGGAACTCAAGCGCTTCGTCCGCGACCTCGGCCACGAGGTCCGGGACTTCGGGACCCACAGCACCGACCCCGTGGACTACCCGGACTTCGTGGTGCCGGCGGCGGAGGCGGTGGCCCGGGGGGAGTGCGACCTGGGGATCGTGCTGGGCGGAAGCGGAAACGGCGAGGCCATGGCGGCCAACAAGGTGCCGGGGGTGCGCTGTGCGGTGTGCTGGGAGTCGTACACCGCCCGGATGGCCCGGGAGCACAACGACGCCAACATGATTGCTCTGGGGGCCCGAGTCATCGGCCCGGAGCTGGCCCGGGAGGTGGTGCGCAGCTGGCTTGCGGCCCGCTACGAGGGCGGCCGGCACGACCGCCGGCTTGCGAAGCTGCGCGCGGTGGAGGAGAAGTACGCAAGGGGGTGAGCGGACCGTGCTGGAGTACCTGACTCGGCAGGACCCCCAGGTGGCAGACGCCATCGTCCGGGACATCGAGCGCCAGCAGACCCGGATCAACCTGATCGCCTCCGAGAACTACGCCAGCCGGGCGGTGCTGGAGGCCCAGGGGAGCGTGCTCACCAACAAGTACGCGGAGGGCTACCCCGGCCGCCGGTACTACGGCGGCTGCGAGTTCGTGGACGTGGTGGAGCAACTGGCCATCGAGCGCGCGAAGGCCCTGTTCGGAGCCGAGCACGCCAACGTCCAGCCCCACTCGGGCTCCCAGGCCAACTTCGCCGCCTACTTCGCGGTCCTGCAGCCCGGGGACAAGATCTTGGCCATGAACCTGGCGCACGGCGGCCACCTCACCCACGGCAGCCCCGTGAACTTCTCCGGCCAGCTCTTCCAGGTGATCCCGTACGGGGTGGACCCGAAGACGGAGACCCTGGACTACGACCATGTGGCCCGGCTGGCGCGAGAGCACCGGCCGAAGATGGTGGTTGCGGGCGCGACGGCGTACCCGCGCCACTTCGACTTCCCACGGCTGCGGGAGATCGCGGACGAGGTAGGCGCCTACCTGCTCGTGGACATGGCGCACTTCGCGGGGCTGGTGGCCGGCCGCGTGCACCCGGACCCCGTGCCCTACGCGCACCTGGTGACCTCCACCACGCACAAGACCCTGCGGGGACCCCGGTCAGGCATGATCCTGTGCAAGGCAGACCTGGCGAAGCTCGTGGACCGGGCCGTGTTCCCCTTCGCCCAGGGCGGGCCCCTCATGCACGTGGTGGCGGCCAAGGCCGTGTGCTTCCAGGAAGCCTCCACCCCCGCGTTCCGGGAGTACGCGGCGCAGATCGTGCGGAACGCCCGCACGCTGGCGGAGGAACTGCAGCGGCAGGGATTCCACGTCACCTCGGGGGGCACGGACAACCACCTGATGCTGGTGGATCTGCGCCGTCAGGGCCTCACCGGCAAGCTGGCGGAGGAGGCCCTGGGGGAGGCGCACATCGTGGTGAACAAGAACATGGTCCCCTTCGACCCCCAAAAGCCCACCGTGACCAGCGGCATCCGGGTGGGGACCCCCGCGGTCACCACCCGCGGCATGCGGGAGGACGAGATGCGCCAGATCGCCCGCTGGATCGCCGAGGTGCTCGCAGCCCCTGATGACGCGCGGGTGAAGGCGCGGGTGCGGGGCGAGGTACGCGCCCTGTGCGACCAGTTCCCCATCTACGCGGAGGAGGACGTACCCCGTCCCGCGCCGGTGCGGGACTAGCCGGGGGTGAGGCGTGGCCAAGGTGTACGTGGTCGACCACCCGTTGATCCAACACAAGGTGGCCATCCTCCGCGACCGAAACACTCCCCACAAAGAGTTCCGGGAGCTGGTGGAAGAGCTCAGCATGTTGCTGGCCTTCGAAGCTACCCGGGACCTGCGGACCCGTGAGGTGGAGGTGGAAACCCCGCTGGCTCGGACCCGCGGCAAGTCCATCTCCGGATACGAGCTGGCCGTGGTGCCGATCCTGCGCGCCGGGCTCGGGATGGAGCCGGGCATCACACGCCTCATGCCCACGGCCCGGGTGGGCCACGTGGGCATCTGGCGCGACCCCGACACCCTGCAGCCCGTGACCTACTACGTGAAACTCCCGCCGGACATCGCACAGCGGGAGGTCATGGTACTGGACCCCATGCTGGCCACGGGCGGCTCCGCGGCGGAGTGCGTCCGGCTGATCAAGGAGCGCGGCGCCACCCGGTTCAAGCTCATGTGCCTTATCGCAGCCCCGGAGGGGATCCAGCGCGTGCACCGCGACCACCCGGACGTGGTGATCTACACCGCGGCGGTGGACGAGCGGTTGAACGACCACGGGTACATCCTGCCGGGACTCGGGGACGCGGGGGACCGCCTGTTCGGGACGAAGTGAGGCCGAGTTGGGACGAGTACTTCATGAGCATGGCCGCCCTGGCGGCGTCGCGTTCGACCTGCCTGCGCAGGCGGGTGGGTGCGGTGGTGGTCAAGGACCGCATGGTCCTGTCCACGGGCTACAACGACACCCCCCGGGGCCTGGGGAACTGCGGGGAGGGAGGCTGCCCTCGCTGTGCAGGCTCCACCCCGCCCGGGACTGCCCACGACACGTGCCTGTGCATCCACGCGGAGCAGAACGCCATCATCCAGGCCGCCTACCACGGGGTGGCCATCGCAGGCGCGACGCTGTACTGCACCCACCAACCGTGTCTCGTGTGCGCGAAAATGATCGTGAACGCGGGGATCCGCAAGGTGGTCTACGCCGGGGAGTACCCGGACCCCGCGGCCGCACGGTTGCTGGAGGAGGCGGGCGTGGAGCTCGTGCGCTACGCGGGGGAGCTCCGCGCCCTAGCCGCGTCCGCTCTCCCCTGACATGCCGGTCCAGATCCTCGTGGTGGACGACGAGCGTCCCCTCGTGGAGTCCATCCGGTTTGCGCTGGAGCGGGAGGGCTACCAGGTGGTGGAGGCGCAGGACGGGGTGGCGGCCCTGGAGCTTGCGCGCAGCCAACGGTTCGACCTGGTGATCTTGGACGTCATGCTGCCGGGCATGAGCGGGTTCGAGCTCTGCCGGGTCCTGCGGCAGGAGAGCGACGTCCCCATCCTGCTCCTCACCGCGAGGACGGACGAGTCGGACCGGGTGGTGGGCCTGGACCTGGGAGCGGACGACTACGTGACCAAGCCCTTCTCCATGCGGGAGCTGATGGCGCGGGTCCGCGCGGCCCTGCGGCGCCGCGGCATGCAGCAAGCGACGCCCTTGTCCGTCGGTGACGTGGTCCTCGACCCCGCCCGGCACGAGGTGCGGTGCGGTGACCGGGTCCTCCCGCTGGCCCCCAAGGAGTACGACCTCCTGGAGGTCCTCCTGAGACACGCGGGCCGGGTGCTGAGCCGGGGCCAGCTCCTGGAGCAGGTGTGGGGCTACGACTACGCGGGGGACGAGCGCACGGTGGACGTCCACGTGTCCTGGCTGCGGCGCAAGCTACGCGAGGCGGGCTCCTCCGTGCGGATCGAGGCCGTCCGTGGGGTGGGTTACCGCCTGGAGGCGTGACCTCTCCGGACGGGCTGCTGGAGGGCGGTCGCGGTGACGCCGGCGGCCTGGTGGGCGCTGAGTTCGGTGGCGCT
>BEII01000184.1 GCA_002898935.1 bacterium HR32 | reverse complement strand
ACCTTGGCGGACCTGCCGATCCTGCCCCGGCACGTGTGGGAGGGGATCCCCGACCCCCGCGCCTTCTCAGGCCTTCCCGTGGGGACGGGCCCCTACCGTCTGGTGGAGTACCGGACCGGTCACGGGTTGCGGTTCGTGGCCAACCCCGCGTACTTCCGCGGACGGCCGCGGGTCGCAGAACTGGTGGTTCCCGTCATCCCGGAGCCTGCCACCACCTTCGGCGCGCTGCGTCGGGGCGAGGTGCACGCCGCCGCCCGTCCCGTGCCGCCTGAGCTCCTGCAGGCCATCGGCAACTCCTCCGTCGTCCGAGTGGTCCGCACCCGGTCTCTCACCCTGGCCGAGCTCCGGCTGAACTTCGAGCGTTGGCCCCTGGACGACCCTGCAGTCCGCAGGGCCCTCTCCTTGGCCATTGACCGCGAGTCCCTCGTCCGGATTGTCCTCCTGGGCCGCGGCCGGCCAGGGACGAGGGGCTACCCGCACCCGGACTCCCCATGGACCAACCCCGCCTTGCGTACCCCGTATCGACCCGGGGCCGCACGGCGGCTGCTTGAGGAGCGAGGGTTCTTGGACCGCGACGGCGACGGGGTGCGGGAGAGCCCGGACCGCCGCCCCCTGCGCTTCGTGGTGAAGGTCCCGTCCAACGAGCCGGTGCTGGTCCGCGCCGCCGAACTGGTCGGCCAGCAGCTCCAGCGGGTGGGGATACGGGCCGCGGTGCAGGCGCTCGATCCGGGGGCGGTGGCCGCCTTGTTCCGGACCCGCGACTTCGACCTGGTGCTCGACATCGCCACACCCCACGCGGTCGCAGACCCCGACCAGTTCGTGATGTCGCACCGCTCCGGCTACCTCTGGAGGAAGGGCCTCCCGTACCCCGAGATGGACACCCTTGTGGACGCGTGGATGGCGGCTCGGACCGTGGAGGGCCGCAAGCGGGTCCTCTTCCAGATGCAGGAGTTGTTCAACCGACAGCCCACCAGCATCGCGCTGTGGTACCCGGACGAGTTCTGGGCGTTCCGGCGTGACGCCTACGACGGGTGGGCCGCTTCGCCCGGCTACGGCATTTTCCACAAGTTCTCGCTCCTCGCGCCCTCGGTGCGGGCCGGGACGGTGTTGGAGGGGAGGTAGCAGGTGGCCCGTTGGGTCCCGTACTGCGCCCTGGCCTGGGCGGTGGTCACCGTAAACTTCGCGCTGCCACGCGTGGCCCCGGGCCACCCCCTGGACTACCTGCTCGGGGAGGAAGCGGCGCGGCTGTCCCCGCGGCAGCGCGCGGAGGCGCTTCGAGCCTTTGGGCTGGACCGGCCGCTGCACGAGCAGTACATCGCCTACGTCGTCGGGCTCGCCACAGGTCGCTGGGGACGGTCCGTGCGGTTCGGGCGGCCGGTGCTCGAGGTGATCGCAGAACGGCTCCCTCGGACCTTGGCCCTGTTCATCCCGGCTACTCTCATCGCGGTCTTCCTGGGGACCGTGCTCGGCGCCTGGGCAGGCTACACGACCCGTGCGCGGTGGGATGCGGGTGTGAGCTCGGCCGTACTGCTGTTAGACGCCATGCCTGGGTTCTGGATCGCCATGGTCCTGCTGTCCGTCTTCGCGGTGGAGCTCGGCTGGTTCCCGGTCTCCGGGTCGTCGTTCGCGGCCTCCCCTCAGCCGTGGGAGCAGGTCCGTCGCGCGGTACTCCCCGCGGCGACGCTGGTGCTGGCCACCCTGGGACGCACCTTCCTGGTCGTGCGCGGCGCCATGCGGTCGGTCTGCCAGGAGGAGTTCCTGTGGGCGCTTGAGGCGAAAGGGCTGCCGCCCCGTGCGGTCCTCTGGCGGCACGCCCTGCCCAACGCGTGGCTCCCCGCTTACACGCAGATTGTCCTCCACCTGGGCGCTGGGGCGGGGGGCGCTGTGGTCGTCGAGACGGTGTTTGGCTACCCGGGGATGGGCCGCGCGCTGTACGAGGCGCTCCTGGCCCGGGACTACCCGCTGCTGCAGGGCATCTTGTCCGTCGTGGCCTTCGCCACTATCGTCGCCAACGCTGCGGCGGACGCCACGTACCCCTGGTTCGACCCGCGTTTGAGGGGAGGGCCTGCGGCGTGACAGCCAGCCGCCTGTGGGTGTTCGGGGCTGGTCTGTGGCTCGCGGTGTGGGCAGCGGTGGCCCTGGGTGCCCCGGGGCTGGCTCCTCACGATCCCCACGCTTCCGTGGGCGAGCCGTGGTCGCCGCCGGGGCCCGGACATCCCCTCGGCACGAACGACGTGGGGCAGGACCTGCTCAGCGAGTTGGTGCACGGTGCCCGTACGTCTCTGCTCGTGGGAGGTGCCGCAGCCCTGGGTGCCACGGGTCTGGCGGTGGGGGCAGGGCTCGCGTCCGCCGTGTGGGGAGGCCTGTGGGACCGGCTGCTCATGCGCCTGGTGGACCTGTGTCTCGTGGTCCCCGCCCTGGCGCTCGCCCTGGTGGTCGCGGCATTCCTGGGAAGTGGGGTGTTCCCGGCGGTCCTTCTCCTCGCTGCGCTGCTGTGGGCGCGCGGGGCACGGGTGATCCGTGCGCAGGCCTTAGCCATGTTGCAGCGCGGCTGGGTGATCGCGCTGCGGGCGGCGGGCGCCCGGTCCCTTTACCTGATCCGGGCGCACTTGGTGCAGGCGCTGTGGCCGCTTGTGGCCGCGGAGTTCGTGCAGGCCATGGCCGCAGCGCTCACCCTGGAAGCCTCCCTGAGCTTCCTCGGTCTGGGTGATCCCACGGTCAAGAGCTGGGGCGGGATGCTGTACTACGCTCAGGCGCGCGGCGCGGTGGTGACCGGGGCCTGGCTGTGGTGGGCAGTCCCGCCCGGGCTGTGCGTCGGCCTGACCGTGGCGAGCCTCGCCATGCTCGGCTTCGCCCTGGAGGAGCGGGTGCATCCGGCCCTGCGCGCGCGGCGCGCAGGGCCTGCGATCTGGCCCCAGATCCCCGCCGACCCCTTGAGGATCGCGAGGGGAGTGCTGGAGGTCGAGGCGCTCACCGTAGAGTACGGCACCGGACCCGCCGCAGTACGCGCCCTGGACGGCGTCTCGGGGCACGTCCGCCCCGGGGAGCTGGTGGGCGTAGTCGGCCCTTCCGGCAGCGGGAAGAGCACCCTGGTGGCGGCGGCCATGGGTCTGTTGCGGTCCCCGGCACGGGTCCTGGGCGGCTCGGTGTGTGTGGTGGGTGTGTGCTGGGGCTCGGTGGACGCCAAGCGGGCTCGCCAGCTGCGCTGCAGGTCTATTGCCCTGCTGCCGCAGACAGCGCTCCACGCGTGGGACCCCCTCCGTCCGGTGGTGGACCAAGTGGCGGAGGCCGTGGCAACGCACCAGGCCCTGAGTCGGCGAGAGGCGCGCCTCCGGGCACAGGCCGTCCTCAAGGAGGTAGGCTTCCCGAAGTCACGGATGGGCGCGTATCCCCACGCGTTGAGCGGTGGCGAACGCCAGCGGGCCTGGTTGGCGATGGCGCTGGTGAACGGCCCGGATCTGCTGCTCCTGGACGAGCCCACCACGGGCCTTGACGTGCTCGGGCAGGACGAACTGGTGCGGTTGGTCCGGGACCGGACGCGGGTGCGGTCCCGGGCCGTGGTGGTGGTCTCCCACGACCTCCCCACGGTGCTTCGCCTCGCAGACCGGATCGTGGTCCTGTGCGACGGCCGCGTGGTGGAGCACGGACCGCCCGACGGGATCCTCCGATCACCCGAGCACGCTTACACGCGCCGTGTGGTGGGAGCGCTCCAGGCCCTGCGCGGGTCTTGGGCCGCGGAGGTGGTGGGATGAGCCGGCGGCCTGTGGTGGAACTCCAGGACGTGTGGAAGGCCTTCGGGCAGCGAGCGCCGGTGCTGTGCGGCGTAGAGCTGCGCGTGCACCCCGGAGAGGTGGTGGGGCTTGTGGGCCCGAACGGGGCGGGCAAGAGCACGCTCCTGTGGGTCGCTGCCGGCCTGCTCCCAGTCGACCGTGGGCAGGTGCTGTGGGAGGGGGCGGATCTCCGTGCCATGTCGCCGGTTGATCGCGCGCGCTGGCGGAGACACCTGGGCTACGTGCCCCAGGACCCGTTCGACGCCTTGCCACCCCACCGCACGGTTCTGCAGACCGTCGAGGAGCCGCTGCGGATCCACGGGATCCGCGACTCGGCCGCGCGAACGGAACGGGTCTGCGCGTGCCTGGAGGCTGTCGGGCTCTCGCCCACGCGATTTCTCGCGCGCTACCCACACGAACTCAGCGGCGGAGAGCGGCAGCGCGTCGCCCTGGCCCGGGCCCTTGTGCTGCGGCCGCGGTGCGTCCTCGCGGACGAACCCACGTCCATGCTGGACTTCGCCCTGCAGGTGGATCTCGTGGACCAGATCCGTACCCTGCGCGCGCGCCTCGGGACGAGCTTCCTCTACGCCACCCACGACCTCGCGCTCGCGGCGCGCCTGTGTGACCGCGTGGCGGTGCTGTCCGGCGGCCGGGTGGTGGAGCAGGGTGAGCCGGCTGAACTGCTCCGCGAGCCGCACCACCCCTTCACGGCCGCGCTGGCGGCCTCTGCGCGGCGCAGGCTGGGCTGGACGGAGACGTGACGTGGTCCGGGACCTCCTGTTCCTACATCCCGGTGCGCTGTTCGCGGATCGGCACGTCCGCCACCCGCTCGTGGCAGACCAGGTCGAGGTGTACGACCTGTACGACGTCGCGACCCTGGACCTGGGCC
>BEII01000183.1 GCA_002898935.1 bacterium HR32 | reverse complement strand
TCCTGCGGCCGCCGTGGCCTTCGCGGTGCTGGGCGTGGGGCTTGCGGTGCTGCGGCAGGACGCGGGCCGCAGGGGGTTGGGGTTCGGGCTCGCGGTCCTGGCCATCCTCGCCTACTACGTCCTCCTCACCACCAGCACCCTGCTGGGCCAGGCAGGCCACCTGCCGCCCGCCCTGAGCGCGTGGATCCCCAACGCCGTGGCCGCGGGGTGCGGTGCCTGGATCCTATGGCGGCACCGGTAGACAGCCGGCCGGACCGTGGCGCGTCCCGGGAGCCGGCGCGGGCGATCCTGCTGCTCGTCTGCCTGAGCCTGCTGCTGAACCTCATGAGGCTGGGCGCCTCCCCGCTGTGGGACCAGGACGAGACCAAGTACGCGCAGGTGGCCCGCGAGGTGCTGTGGACGGGCGACTGGATGACCCTGCACTGGAACGGCTCGCCTTGGTTCGTCCACCCGCCCTTGTACTTCTGGCTGGTGGCCGCCACCGGTTGGCTGTTCGGGCTCGGGGAGTTCACCGCCCGCGTGTGGTCGGCGCTGTTCGGCACGGGGTCGGTCGTCCTCACGTATTTCCTGGGTCGGGCGTGGTTCTCCCACCGGGCAGGCCTGCTGGCGGGCCTGGTGCTGTGCACCACCCTGCAGTGGTTCGCCCAGGCAAGGCTCGCGGTGTTCGACACGGTTCTGGTGTTCTGGATGCTCGCGAGCGTGGTGGGTTTCTGGGCCGGCCTGCAGGGCAGCCGGGCCGGGTACCTGGCGGCCTTCGCCTGCGCCGGACTCGGCACGCTCACCAAGGGTCCGGTGGCGGCGCTGGTCCCCGGGCTGGTGGCCCTGGCGTACCTCGCGTGGCGCCGCGAGCTGGGCCGGCTGCGTGAGGTGCCCTGGCTGTGGGGGCTCGCCCTGTACGCGGCCCTGGGCCTCTCGTGGTACGCCGTGGGCTACCTCCGGCACAGCTCCCCCTTCCTCGCGTCGGTCCTGGGTTACTACACGGTCCACCGCTTCGTGGGTGTGGTGGAGAACCAATCCGGTCCGTGGTGGTACTACGTGCCGGTGCTGCTGCTGGGCGGGGTGCCGTGGAACGCCTTCTGGCCGCTTGCGGCGGTGTGGCTCGTGCGCCGTGCGCAGCCCGCCTTTCCGCTGGTGTGGTGTGGGTTCGTGTTCGCGTTCTTCACCGCAGCGCAGACCAAGCTCCCCAACTACGTCCTAGGCTTTTACCCCATGGCCGCCGTGGCCACGGGTGCCCTGCTGGACAGCCACCTGGACCGGCCGCACGCGCTCCGGTGGGGCTTTTGGGGGGCTGCGGCGCTGTGGCTGGTGTTCTGCGGCGCCGTGGCTGCGTACGGCCTCCTGTGGTACCCGCGGCAGACTCGGGAGCTCCTCGGGCCCCTCGTCGTGGCTCTGGGCGTCTTCGGGGTCGGGGTCGGGGGTGGGGCGTGGTGGGCGTTCCGCGGGGACGCGCGGGCGGCCTTGGGCGCCCTCTGCGCCGGCACGGCGGCGCTGTTCGCGGTGCTGGTGGCGTGGGTGTCGCCCCAGCTGGACCGGTACCGCCCGCTGCGCGAGGTCGGTGCCGCAGCGGCGTCGTGGGCCCGCCCGGGCGACGTGCGGGTCGGTTACCGCATCCCCAACGGGGTCGTGTTCTACTCCGGGCTCACGTGGAGGGCGTACCTGGACGTGGAGCCGGTCCGACAGGAGCTGTGCCGGGCGGGGCCCGCACGGGCGCTGGTCGTGGCGCCCACCTCCGAACGCGCTGCGCTGTCGTCCCTGGGCTTTGCGCTGCGCTTGCTGCAGGAGGTGGGGGGCTACGCGGTGTGGGAGAAACCTCGAGGGTGGAGGGTTTCGTGTCCGGCCAGCCGGTGAGGGTCTCCGTGGTGGTCCCCACGTACAACGAGCGGGACACCTTGCCGGAGCTCGTCCTGCGGCTCGCACGGGCGCTCCGGCAGGGCTACGAGGTGGTGGTGGTGGACGACGCGTCCCCGGACGGGACCGCGGAGGTGGCGCGCCAGCTGGCGCGGAGCTACCCGGTGCGGCTGGTGCAGCGCCCCGATAAGCTCGGCTTGGCCAGCGCGGTTCTGGAGGGCGCCCGGGCCGCCCAGGGCGCGGTGCTGGTGGTCATGGACGCCGACCTCTCACACCCGCCGGAGGCCGTACCCGCTCTGGTCGGCGCGGTGGAGGGCGGTGCAGACGTCGCCGTGGGCTCCCGGTACGTCCCCGGAGGCGGTGTGGAGCGCTGGCCGCTGCACCGCCGCTGGATGAGCCGGGTGGCGGTGTGGCTGGCCCGGGTTTGGCTCGGCGAGCGGGTCTACGACCCTGTGTCCGGGTTCTTCGCCGTCCGGCGCGAGCGGCTTGCGGGCGCTGCCCTGGAGGGGGTGGGCTACAAGATCTTGGTGGCCTTGCTGGCGCGCAGCCGCGGCGCCCGGGTGGTGGAAATCCCCTACACGTTCACCGACCGGCGGGGAGGCCGCAGCAAGCTGGGTGCGCGCGAGGTCTGGAACTACCTGCGCCTGCTGTGGCGGCTGCGTGCCGCCGCGCGGTCTCGGTGAGTGCGACGGCCCCGCGGGGCCGCTATCCTGGGTGGGATGGACGTCGGCTTCGTGCTGGTGCCCGTGCTCCTGCTGGCGAGCGGGGTCATCGCGTGGGTGGGGAACGCGGTGGGCCGCCGGGTGGGCAAGGGACGGCTGAGCCTGTTCGGGCTGCGGCCCCGGACCACGGCGCAGATCGTCACCGTGGTCACGGGCATGCTCATCAACCTGGTGACCGTGGGCGCGGTCCTGGCCTTCTCCCGCGACGCCCGGGTGGCGCTGTTCGAGCTGCGGGAGACCCTCGGTGCCCTCGAGCGCCGCGCGGAGCTGCTGCGGGGCGAGATCCGCGCCCTGGAACAGGGCGACATCGCGGTCCTGCGGGGCCAGGAGGTGGCCCGGGGCGTATTGGACGGCCGGCACAGCGCGGAGGAGATCCGCCAGGCCTTCTTCCGGATCCGCCAGGAGGCCGTGGAGTTCGCCACGGCGCAGGGCGCTGCACCCGACGCGGCGGGGAACGTGATCTTGCCCGACCCGCCCGGCCTCCAGTGGGAGGCGGTGGAACGCATCGTCCGCCAGCGCGGCCGGGAGGTGGTGGTGCGGCTGGTGAGCACGAAGAACGTCCTGAGCGGGACCCCGGTCCCGGTGACCGTGCAGATCGTGGCCAACGAGCGGGTGTTCCTGCGCGGCCAGGTCTTGGGCCAGGCGCGCGTGCGCCCCGGACCGCGCCAGCTGGTGGCCGACGCCCTGCTGCGGCTGGCGCAGGCCGCGAGCCGGGCGGCGGACGGCAAGGTGCTGTCGGCGCCAGGCCAGCGCGTGGGCGGCCCTCCCTTCGTGGTGGTGGACCTGGACTCCCTCCGGCAGGTCACAGAGCGGGTGGAGCGGACAGGCCCAGGCGGAGTCCGGGTGCGGGTGGTGGCGACCGCGGACGCCTACACCGCGGGCCCGCTGCTGGTCGGCCTCGAGGTCGCTCCCTAGCCGCGCCGTGAGGTCCGCGCTCTTCCTCGCGGGGCTCCTACTGGTCATTGCGCTCGCGGGTGTGGAGGCCTCGAGCCTGCAGGGCTGCGACGAGGCGTACTACGCGCAGATGGCGCGGGGCATGCTGGAGCGCAGGGACTGGCTGGTACCCCGCTACGACGGCGCAGCCCCCCTGGACAAACCCCCGCTCCTCCTGTGGCTCGTGGCGGCTTCGTTCGCGGCTCTGGGCGTCGGCGACCTTCAAGCGCGGCTCCCGCTGATCGTGCTGGGGTTCGCAGTCCCCATGGCCCTGTTCGGCTGGGCCCGCAGAAGCGGAGAGGCGTACGCCTTCGTCGCCGCCGCCACCCTGGGGACCACCCTCCTGTACGTCCAGCTGCAGCACGCTGTGATGACCGACCTGGTGGCCTTTGCGGGTTTTGTGGCCTTCGCGGCGGCCTTGCTGCGAGCGCACGAGGGCCCGGGCTGGGGATGGCTGGTCGGGTTGGGGCTCGGGATGGCCGCGCTCGCCAAGGGCGCGCTCGCGGCCCTGCTCGTGCTGGCGAGCCTGCCCTTCGTGGTGGTGCACCGGGGGGTCCTGTCGCGGGCGTTCCTCGTGCGCTGCATTCCGGGCTTGCTGCCCGCCGCGGGCTGGTACGCGGCCATGGCGGCCCGGTTCGGGTGGCAGTTCTTCGACGTGCACTTCGGCTTCTTCTTGTTCCGGCTCGCGGCGGAGGGCATATTCCCCCCCAACCCCCTGGGTCCTTTCTTCTATGTCGCGAGCGCCCTCTGGCGGTTCCTGCCCTGGTGGCCGCTCCTACCGGGCGCGCTGTGGTGGGGCTACCGCCGGGCCCGGCGCGGGGACCCTATAGCCGTGTGGGCCGTCGGGTTCTGCGCGGTGTACTTCGTCGCCATCACCCTCATGCGGACGAAGCACGACCACTACGCGTTGCCGCTTACGCTCCCCGCTGCGTTGCTCACCGCAGGGTGGTGCACCGCCGCGGAGCCGCCGTCGCGGCCGGACCGCGTGTGCGCGGCTCTGTACGGGACTTTGGCGGCGTTGGTGGCGTTGGCGGCGGGCCTGGTGCTCACCGGCGCCTTGCCGGCGGTGGCGCGCCCGGGGCCGCAGGTTGCCGTGGGCTTCCTGGTGGCGTGCGGGTTTGCCGGTGCCGCGCTGCTGGTCGTGCGGGGCCGGCGGGA
>BEII01000182.1 GCA_002898935.1 bacterium HR32 | reverse complement strand
CGCTACGACAGCGCCTGCCGCACCGAGGAAGGAGTACGCCCTGGGCCCGTTCACCTTCGAGCGGGCCCCACGCCTGGGAGTGGGCCGCGTGGTCAAGCGCGGCCGCCGGGAGCGGGTGAGCTTCGGCAAGCTCCCCGACGTGCTGGACCCGCCCGACCTGGTGGAGGTCCAGCGCCGGTCGTTCCGGTGGTTCGTGGAGGAGGGGATCCGGGAGGTCTTCGAGGAGATCTCGCCCATCCAGGACTTCACCGGGAACCTGGAGCTTTACTTCGGGGTCGCGGACGAGCGCAAGCGCCGTCGCGCCCCGGAGGGGGTGGACGTGTTCCACTTCACCGAGGGCGTGCTGGACTTCGGCGGCTACTACTTCGAGACACCCAAGTACAGCCCCGAGGAGTGCCGGGAGCGGGACGCCAACTACAGCGCGGCCCTCAAGGTCCGCGTCCGCCTGGTCCTGAAGGACACGGGCGAGATCAAGGAGCAGGACGTCTTCATGGGCGACTTCCCGCTCATGACCCGGGAAGGCACGTTCATCATCAACGGCGCCGAGCGGGTGGTGGTGAGCCAGCTGGTGCGCTCCGCGGGGGTGTACTACAGCCACATCACCGACAGCAGTGGCCGCCGGCTCCCCGCGGCCACCGTGATCCCCACCCGGGGGGCGTGGCTGGAGTTCGAGATCGACGCCACGGGTGGGGTGTACGTGCGGATCGACCGCACGCGCAAGCTGCCCGCCACGGTGTTGCTGCGCGCGGTGGGTTACGAGACGGACGAGGTGTTGCGGAAGCTGTACGGGGGCGACAGGGTCATCGAGGCCACCCTGGAGAAGGACCCCAGCCGGGACCGGAATAGCGCCCTCGTGGAGATCTACCGCCGCCTGCGGCCCGGAGACCCGCCCAACGTGGAGTCCGCCACCACCCTGCTGCACACCCTGTTCTTCGACCCACGGCGCTACGACCTGGGGAAGGTGGGCCGGTACAAGCTGAACAAGAAGCTGAACCTGGACCTGCCCTTGGACCAGCGGATCCTGACCCCGGAGGACATCGCCCAGATCGTCCGGTACCTGATCGCCCTGAACAACGGGGAGGGGCAGGAGGACGACATCGACCACCTGGGCAACCGCCGGATCCGGGCGGTGGGGGAACTGCTGCAGAACCAGTTCCGCATCGGCATGCTCCGCATGGAGCGGGTGATCCGGGAGCGCATGACCATCCAGGAGACCGACCAGGCCACGCCCCAGGTCCTCATCAACATCCGCCCGGTGACCGCGGCCATCAAGGAGTTCTTCGGCAGTAGCCAGCTGTCGCAGTTCATGGACCAGACCAACCCGCTGTCGGAGCTGCGGCACAAGCGCCGGCTCAGCGCCCTGGGCCCCGGCGGGCTCAGCCGCGAGCGGGCGGGCTTCGAGGTCCGGGACGTGCACCCGTCCCACTACGGGCGGATGTGCCCCATCGAGACCCCGGAGGGGCCCAACATCGGCCTCATCTCGTCCCTGGCCACGTACGCGCGGGTGAACGACCTGGGGTTCATCGAGACCCCCTACCGCCGGGTGCGGAACGGGCGGGTGACCCGAGAGATCGTGTACCTGACCGCGGACGACGAGGAGCGGTACACCATCGCCCAGGCCAACGTGCAGACGGACGAGCAGGGCATGCTCCCGGAGCGGGTGGTGGCGCGGCAGGCGGGCGGCCACCCGGTGGTGGTGCCCCGGGAGCAGGTGGACTTCATGGACGTGTCGCCCAAACAGATCGTGTCCGTGACCACGGCCCTCATCCCGTTCCTCGAGCACGACGACGGCACCCGGGCCCTCATGGGCTCCAACATGCAGACCCAAGCGGTCCCCCTGATCCGGCCCGAGGCGCCCCTGGTGGGGACCGGGGTGGAGCACCGGGTGGCGGTGGACTCCGGGGCCGTGGTGCTGGCGGAGGAGGACGGGGTGGTGGAGTCCGCGTCCGCGGACGAAATCGTGGTCCGCGGCCAGCGGCGCATCACCTACAAGCTGACGAAGTTCCGCAGGAGCAACCAGGGTACCTGCATCAACCAGCGCCCCCTCGTGCGCAGCGGACAGGAGGTGAAGAAGGGACAGGTGCTGGCAGACGGCCCCTCCACCGACGGCGGGGAGCTGGCTTTGGGCCACAACGTGCTGGTGGCCTTCATGCCGTGGGAGGGTTACAACTACGAGGACGCCATTCTGATCAGCGAGCGGCTGGTGCGGGAGGACCTGTTCACCAGCATCCACATCGAGGAGTACGAGGTGGAGGCCCGGGACACCAAGCTCGGCCCCGAGGAGATCACCCGCGACATCCCCAACGTGGCCGAGGACGCCCTGCGGGACCTCGACGAGCGGGGCATCGTGCGCATCGGTGCGGAGGTCCGCGCGGGCGACATCCTGGTGGGCAAGGTCACCCCCAAGGGGGAGACGGAGCTCACGGCGGAGGAGCGGCTCCTGCGGGCCATCTTCGGAGAGAAGGCCCGGGAGGTGCGGGACACCTCCCTGAAGGTCCCCCACGGCGAAAAGGGTAAGGTGGTGGGGGTCAAGGTCTTCAGCCGGGAGAACGGGGACGAGCTCCCGCCGGGGGTGAACCAGCTCGTCCGGGTGTACGTGGCGCAGAAGCGGAAGATCACCGTAGGCGACAAGATGGCCGGCCGCCACGGGAACAAGGGCGTCATCAGCAAGATCGTGCCCGTGGAGGACATGCCCTACCTGCCCGACGGCACACCCGTGGACATCGTGCTCAACCCCCTGGGGGTCCCCAGCCGCATGAACGTGGGACAGGTTCTGGAGACCACCCTCGGGTGGGCCTGCGGGCAGCTGGGCTTCTGGGCGGAGGTTCCGGTGTTCGACGGCGCCCGGGAGGGGGAGATCGAGGCGCTGCTGGAGCGCGCCGGGCTGCCCCGGGACGGCAAGATCACCCTGTACGACGGCCGCACGGGACTCCCCTTCGACCAGCCCGTGGTGGTGGGCCAGATCTACATGATGAAGCTGCTGCACTTGGTGGAGGACAAGATCCACGCACGGAGCACAGGCCCCTACAGCCTGATCACCCAACAGCCCCTGGGCGGCAAGGCCCAGTTCGGCGGGCAGCGGTTCGGGGAAATGGAGGTATGGGCGCTGGAGGCGTACGGAGCGGCCAGCACCCTGCAGGAGCTGCTGACGGTGAAGAGCGACGACGTGGTGGGCCGGGTGAAGACGTACGAGGCGATCGTGAAGGGCGAGAACATCCAGGAGCCCGGCGTGCCCGAGTCCTTCAAGGTCCTCATCAAGGAGCTGCAGGCCCTGTGCCTGGACGTGAAGGTGCTGAGCGCGGACCGTCGGGAGATCGAGCTGCGGGAGATCGAGGAGGACGTGGTGGAGACCCAGCGGTCGCTGGGGATCAACCTGGAGGGCGAGGAGGCGCTCCTGGAGGAGCCCATCTAGCGAGCCGCGGGGGAGGGACCCATGCAGGACGTGAACCACTTCGAGGCGGTCAAGATCGGGCTGGCCTCGCCCGAGCAGATCCGGATGTGGTCTCGGGGCGAGGTGAAGAAGCCCGAGACCATCAACTACCGGACCCTCAAGCCCGAGCGGGACGGCCTGTTCTGCGAGCGGATCTTCGGGCCGGTGAAGGACTGGGAGTGCCACTGCGGCAAGTACAAGCGGATCCGGTACAAGGGGATCATCTGCGACCGGTGCGGGGTGGAGGTCACCCGGGCGAAGGTCCGCCGGGAGCGCATGGGCCACATCGAGCTGGCAGCCCCCGTGGTGCACATCTGGTACCTGAAGGGGGTCCCCAGCCGCATCGGGCTTCTGCTGGACATCTCTCCCCGGGCCCTGGAGCGGGTGGTGTACTTCGCCGCCTACATTGTCATCGACCCCGGCGAGGTGAAGGAGCTGCAGAAGAAGCAGATCCTCACCGAGAACGAGTACCGGGAACTTCGGGAGAAGTCCGGCGGCCGCTTCCGGGCCGGCATGGGCGCGGAGGCGGTCAAGGAGCTCCTCATGGAGCTGGACCTGGAGGAGGAGTCCAAGCGCCTGCGGGCTGAGCTGCGGGGCAGCAGCGGGCAGAAGCGGATCAAGATCCTCAAGCGCCTGGAGGTGGTGGAGGCCTTCCGCAAGAGCGGGAACCGGCCGGAGTGGATGGTGCTGGACGTGATCCCGGTCATCCCGCCGGACCTCCGCCCCATGGTGCAGCTGGACGGCGGCCGGTTCGCCACCAGCGATCTCAACGACCTGTACCGGCGGGTGATCAACCGGAACAACAGACTGAAGCGGCTCCTGGACCTGGGGGCGCAGGAGATCATCGTCCGCAACGAGAAGCGGATGCTGCAGGAGGCCGTGGACGCCCTCATCGACAACGGCCGCCGCGGCCGGCCCGTCACCGGCCCCAACAACCGGCCCCTCAAGTCCCTGAGCGACCTCCTCAAGGGCAAGCAGGGACGGTTCCGCCAGAACCTGCTGGGGAAGCGGGTGGACTACTCCGGCCGGTCCGTGATCGTGGTGGGCCCGAAGCTGAAGCTCCACCAGTGCGGCCTTCCCAAGGAGATGGCCCTGGAGCTGTTCAAGCCCTTCGTGATGAAGAAGCTGGTGGAGCGCAACCTGGCCCAGAACATCAAGAACGCCAAGCGCATGGTGGAGCGCCAGCGGCCGGAGGTGTGGGAGGTTCTGGAGGACGTGGTGCGGGAGCACCCGGTGCTGCTGAACCGGGCCCCGACCCTGCAC
>BEII01000181.1 GCA_002898935.1 bacterium HR32 | reverse complement strand
TTCCCTTGGGGCGACCTCGCGTTTTCCGCCTCCGGTACCCTGCTGGTCCCCCGGGCAGAGATCCGCACCATGTCCCCGGAGGAGGTGGAACGCGAGCGCGAGCGGCGGCGCGCGTGGCTGCAGCGGCCCACAGACGAGGTCCTGGACGAGCTCGTCCAGCGGACACCCGGAGAGCCCGACAACGTGTACCGGTTCCGACGGTGGCTGGCGGAGCGCTTCCTGGACTGGCTCCGGACAAACCCTGACGCGGCCCTGCGGGCGGACCCGCGGCGCGCCCGGGCCCTCTGGGTGGAAGCCGTGGACGTCTCCGAAGCGGGGCTGCGGCCCGCGGGCAGGGTGACGGTGTGGGAGGGGGACGTCACGGTCTCCAAACAGGTTTCCGCCTGGGGCGGGGTCACCCGCGAGACGGACATGACCAACCTACGGGCCGGAGCGTTACCCGGGACGCAGCAGGTGGCCGCCTGGGCGTGGGCGCACCCGCACGGCCCGGTGGCGGCGCTGCTGGACCGGGAGGGGAAGCGCTTCATCTCGAGCCTCGGGGAGCTACGGCCCCTGGTGTGGTCGAGCCCCGACACGCTGCTGGCCCTGACAGCCCGCGAGGGCCGGGCCGAGCTCGTCCTCCTCACGGTGGACGCCCAGGGGCGGATCACCCGGCGCCAGTCCCTGGGCCCCTCTCCCGCGAGCGCGACGCTGGCCTCTGCGGAGCGGCTGCCCGACTCCCCGTGGGCAGTCCTGGTGCAGCCCCTTCGCGGGGTGTGGGCGGTGGACCTGGCCGGCGGAAAGGTCCTGCCCGTGCACGACCGGGAGGGAGAGCTGCGACCTCGGGAGGCGGTGCCGGTGGCGTGGGACGGCCGCGTGTGGGTCCTGTCCCTCACGAACCGGTTCTGGCTCGCGGGGCTACGCTCTACAGACTCGGGGGTCCAGGTGTCGGAACGGGTACAGCTCCCCCACAACCCCGGAGAGGACCTCTGGCTGGGGCCTGTCGCCGCAGGGCCCGACGGGCTCATCCTGGCGCGGGAGGTCATGTTGCGCAGGAGCGTGGGACGCGGTGCCACCGCGGGGACGAGTTCCGGCCGGGTCTCCCTGTGGTGGCTCGGCAAGGGCCGCTCGGTGCCCGAGCCGCTGAACCTCGAGGTTCCGTACCGGTTCTCCGAACGGCCGGTGGCGGTCTCCCCGGACGGCCGCTGGCTGGCCGCACGGACCAGCCACCAGGAGGTGCGGCTGTGGCGGCTCCGGTGACGCAGCCCGCCACTGGACACGCGAGCCGCCGGCGGATGCTCGCGGACGTGCTGCTCTTCCTCCTCGCCACGCACCTGGGCGGGCTCCTTGTACCTGTCGCGGGCGCGGCGTTCGGAGTAGGGATGTCGCTTCTGGGCCAGCGGTACGGACCCCTCCGGGCCGCTGTGGTGGTAACCCTGCTCAACCCCAGTACGTGGCTCGGGGTGTTCTGGATGCTGTCCATCCGGTCCCAGGACAACCCGTTCGGGGCCCTCGCGTACTACGGGTTCGTGGGAGGCGTTTTGACGGTGGTCCTAGCCGCCTACCTACCACCGCGCGCCGCATGGGTTCCCACGCTGCTCGCTGCGAGTGCGTGGGCCTTCGGCTGGGGCTCCTTCCTGTTCGTGGTATTCCCGGCACCGTTGCCGGACGCCGTCGTGGGCTCGCTCCTCGCCGGAGCCGTGGGGTCGGTGTTCCTCTACCGGGCCTTTTACCGCCGCCTCGCGGCCCACCCCCGGCCCGCGGACTCCGCAGATGCTGCTCCGGCGCTGGCACAGACCTTCGGGCAGCCGAAGTCCGCGGCTCCCACCCCACTCCCACCCAGCGCCCCGCCCGGGCCGTTTCCGGTCTCCCCACTCCTCGGTCCGGTCCTGTCCGCCTTGAACCGGAGGGTCTTCTCGGACGCCGCGCTGCTGCTACTGTCTACCTACCTGGGCGGCGCCGGACTCTCCTCGGTGCACTTCGTGCTCGAAGAGCGCTACCCTCACCTCCGCCAAGTGCTCGCGCCGGCGGAGCCGTGGGTCCCCCCTCTGCTCCCTTCCCTGGCCGCGGCGGCTTTCGGGGTCGGCGTCTCCCTCCTGGCCCGGCGGCACGGGCCGGCGCCCGCGGCGGTGACTGTTAGTGTGTTGAACCCGGCCCTGTGGGTGCTGCTGGTGTTTCCCCTCCAGCCGGCGCTCCTGCAGCTGGGAGCCAACTTCGCGGCCGCTTACCTGCCACCCCCCGCTGCTTGGCTCGCGGTCGTGCCTCTGTCGCACGCCACCCTCTCCCTGGCGGGGCTTCTCAGAGCGTCCGTCCGGGGCTGGCTGGCCGCGGCGTCGCTCTGCGCCTCCGTCCTCCTCTACCTGGTGTTCCTGCGCAGGCTCGCGCGGACCGCGGAAACGGGCCAGGAGGTCCGCCGTGCGGAACCGGCGAGCTAACCGGTTCCGGTGGCTTTCCCCGGTCGTCCTGGTCCTGGCCACGGCGGCGCTGCCCGTGGCGGCCGCCGTTCGTCCCGCGGGACCCCCTCCGTTCCCCGACGCCCGTTTCCGGCTGCTGCTGGACGCGGCCGCCCTGCAGGGGTTCCTGCCCCAGCTGCCGACGCTCGCGGCGGAAGCCGTGCGCCGCGGCCCCATCGGCTCTCCGGACGGCGACGCCGTGGTGGTGGCGTTCTTGGGCACGGCGCCGCAGAAGGGCTACACGATCGCCATCCAGGGGGTGACCGTCCGCGGCGCCCAGGTGGAGGTCACGGTGGGCTTCCAGGCGCCCCTGCGGCCCGCGGAACGGGTCGAGTACGACTACCCGGTGGACGCCCGTGCCTACCCGCGGGGCCGCCTCCCCCGCCCGCCCTTCCACGTGGTATTCCGCACCCCCTCCGGCCGGGAGCTCTTCCGGCAGACGGACATCCGGCCCCGCGCCACACCGCCGACGGCCGCCCGACGAGAGGAGGACGTGGGAGACCCGTACCAGGTGGCGCGCGTGGTGCGCCACGAGTTCCGCGACGGCCGCTTCCGCGGCCGTCGCCTGGTGCGGGTGCACACGCCGCAGGTCGAGCTCTTCTGGACGCCGGAGCCCCGAGGCGTGGTGGTCTACGGCAGCCTGCCCGAGTGGCTCCAGGTAGGCCCCCACACGCCCACCTGCGCGGTCACCGACCGCGCCCCTGAAGCCATCGCCGACCCGCTCCGGGGCAGCAACGCCGACCGCACCCTCACGCTGGGGGACGTCTGGGTCGAGGTGAACGCCCGCCACGCCCGGCGGGCCGCGCCGATCCGCCCGGAGTCGGTACCGCAGCGGGCCTGGCTGGCCTGCCTGTGGAGCGTCCGGCAGTCCGACGCCCCGGACGAGTGGCTGGGCACCCACGTGGTGGATCTGTATCCCGTCTGGCTCAGGCAGCGTGCCCCGAGGACCGTCGAGGTGGTCGGGTGGACGGCCCTGTTCCACGACGTCGCCCTGCACCTCCGCCTCCATCCGGCCCCGGCGGAGTCCGTGCCCCTCGACCTCGTGGTGCTCCGGCCTCCCCGTCCGCGCGGGGACGTGGCCGTGGGGGCGTACCTATACTACGGGTTCGACCGTGATCCCACCCGTCCCCAATACGCCGTCCACCTTGGCAAGGGCTCGGACGGCCGCTTCTACACGTGGCTCGTGGAGCCCGAGACCCACGACCTCGACCTGTACGTCCGGCTGGCCCGCTGCGAGGCGCCGGCGCCGCTTGTCCAGCTGTCCGTGTGGAACCCACCGCCGGGCGTGCGGTGCGACACCAACACGGCAGTCCAGGCCTTCTACACGCACGCGGGCTTCCTTTCGAGCCTGGGCCACAGCGGTCCGCTCACGCTCATGCTTCAAGTGGTGTCGCCGCAAGGGTGGCGATCGGTGCCTTTTTCTGTGGAGGTCCCGTGATGGTAGCCGGCTTCGCTGTGCACGCGCGCAAGCCACGCGAGGCAACAGGACAGCAGGGGGCTCGTGTGGAAGTTCCAACGGTACCCAAGTCCTAGGGAAGGTGACCGACGTGACCCGGTGGACCCGCACCGTCTGCGTGATGGCCGCCCTGGCGCTTTTGGCGTCGGGCTGCCGTGGGGGCGCGCGGCAGGAAACGCGTCCTGAACAGCAACTCCCGGGCCGGTGGGAAGGCGAGTGGTCCGGCAGCACCGCGGTACCCCAATGCACGCAGGACCGGCTGGCCCTGGACATCCGCAGCGTGGAGGGCAACCGGTTCGAGGCGGACGTGCAGGGCGGGTGCGGCGGGCAGTTCCCGGCCAGCGGGGAGCTCTCCGGCAGGACCTTGAAGCTCAGCGGGGAGGCGGCCCTGGGGAGCCTGACGTACGAGGGCTCCCTCTCCGCGGACGGCCAGGAAATGAGCGGCACGTGGGAAGTCCCGGGATCGCCGTTCCGCGGAACGTGGCGCGCCCGCAAGGTGGCGGCTGCCGCTTCCCCTGAGGTCAGCCCGCCCGCAGCCGAGGTCAGGCCCTCGCCCGAGGCCACCACCACGCCCGCGGCAGGACCCACCGCCGCGGAGGAACTCCCCGTCCCGCCCGGGGCGGCGCTGCAGACCTCCCTGCAGGTCTCCGCCCCCGCGGCGCCGCTTCCCGCGCCCGTGTCGGGGGAGTTCACCCGGTGGACCATGCGGACCTACCGCGTGGACCGGCGCCCGGAGGAGGTGGTGCGGTTCTACCAGCAGGAGCTGCGCGCGCCCTGGCGGAACACCGTCACCGTGCAGCAGGAGACCCCCACCGT
>BEII01000180.1 GCA_002898935.1 bacterium HR32 | reverse complement strand
TCGGTGACCCTGGTGCTGGGGAATTTGGTGGCGGACCTGCTGCTGGCCGCTACCGACCCCCGGATCCGGTACGACTGATGGCCGCCAGGCTCGGACCCCCTCCCGGGGGCCGCGAACCGCAGGCCCGCACGCCGCGCCAGCTCGCCTGGCGGCAGCTGCGGCGGCACCGGATGGCGCTTTTGGGTGGTGCCATCGTGGCCGCGCTGTACGCCGTGTCCCTGGTGGCGGAGTTCCTGGCGCCCTACTCGCTGGACTTCACCGACCGGTCGAGGTTCTACCACCCGCCCACGGTCCCGCGGTGGGTGGACGAGCGGGGGCGGCTCGTGTGGCCGTACGTGTACGGCACGCGGCTCGCAGACCCCGCCACGCGGCGGTACGAGGTCGTGCCCACGGAGAAGTACCCCATCCGGCTGTTCGTGCGGGGCGAGCCGTACAGGCTCCTGTTCCTGTTCCCCACGGACGTCCACCTGTTCGGGGTGGACCCGCCCGGCCGGATCTTCCTGCTGGGCACCGATCCCTTCGGCCGCGACGTGCTGAGCCGCACCCTGATCGCGAGCCGCTTCTCCCTGTTCCTGGGCGTGTTGGCCGTAGCGGTCTCCCTGCCCGTGGGCACGCTGTACGGCGCGGTGGCAGGCTACTTCGGAGGGCAGGTGGACAACCTGCTCATGCGGGTGGCGGAGGTGGTGATCGCGTTCCCGGAGTTCTACCTCCTGCTGGCCCTGGCCGCGGTCCTCCCCCCGGAGCTGCCGTCCACCACGCGTCTTGGGCTCATCGTGGTCATCATCTCGTTCTTGGGCTGGGGGGGGCTTGCGCGGCTGGTGCGCGGCTACGTCCTGGCCCTGCGGGCGCAGGAGTACGTGCTGGCCGCCCGTGCAGCGGGCGCGGACAGCCCGTACATCCTAATTCGGCACGTGCTGCCGAACACCAGCACCCTGCTGGTGATCGTCGCCACCCTGTCCATCCCAGGGGCCATCCTCGCGGAGTCCGCCCTGTCCTTCTTCGGACTCGGCGTCCGGGAGCCCCAGGCTTCCTGGGGCCAGCTCCTGAACGCGGTGAACAACCTCACCACCCTGACCCAGGCGCCGTGGCTCCTGTGGCCCGGCGCGTTCATCGTGGTGGCGGTGGTGGGGTTCAACCTGTTCGGGGACGGGCTGCGGGACGCCCTGGACCCCCGGATGCGGACCGGGTGAGCAGGGACCTGCGGTGGGGTTGTCGTAGTTACCCAAGAGCCGTATGCTGGGTTCTTGGCCGCCCCTTCGGGGGGCGTCCGCGGCGGGGAGGTGGTGGGCCGGAAGGAGCAGACTCCTTCGCGGTTTACGGCAAGCGCAAGAGACTCTGGACTTCGGGAGGGACGGTGGAATGGGGAATCGGTGGAAGTGGATTGCCCTGGCGCTCGCGGCAGTCCTGGCGCTGCCCCTAATGGGGCTCGCAGCGCCGGCACCCGTCGCGGGCCCGGACACGGTGGTGATCGGCACGCAGCAGGAGCCGGCCGTGATCGCGCTGGCCATCTGCGACGCGTGCACCATGTTCGTGGCCACCATGGTCTCGCAGCCCATCATGCTGCCCACGGTGGAGATGACGGACGAGTGGAAGTACCAGCCGGTGGCCGTGGAGAAGCTGCCCACCCTGCGGGACGGGGACTGGAAGCTCCTCCCGAACAACCGAATGCAGGTCACCTGGCGGATCCGGCGGGGCCTGCGGTGGCACGACGGCCGCTCCCTCACCGCCCAGGACTGGATCTTCGCGTGGCGCGTGAACATGAACCCGCGGTTCCCGTCTGCGGGGCGGGACGTGTCGCGGCGCGTGGAGAACATCCTGGCCCCCAACCCGTACACCATGGTGGTCCAGTGGCGGGAGCGCTACGCTTTCGCCAACCTGACCCCCAACGGCGCGGGCTACCTGCCGCGCCACATCCTGAACGCCGCCTACCAGCGCGACCCCTCGCGCCTGCCGCAGCAGCCCTGGGGCACCTCCGAGCAGACGGTGGGGACGGGGCCCTACCGGATCGTGCAGTGGCAGCGGGGTTCGTCCATCACCCTGGAGCGGTGGGACCAGTTCCCCCACCAGGCGGCGGGCGGGTCCTTCCGTACCCCGGCACAGGTGCGGCGCATCGTCTTCCGGTTCGTCCCGGACACCAACACCCAGATCGCCAACGTGCTCTCCGGCTCCATCGACGCCTTTGACGAGACCGCCATCCCCTTCGTGCAGGGCCTGGAGCTGGAGAAGCGCCTCCAGCGGGAAGGCCGCCGCGACTGGGTGCTGCGGGCGGAGCCGGGTCTGGTGTGGGAGCACATCGACCTGAACCTGGACAACGTGCACCTGCAGGACAAGCGGGTTCGGCAGGCGCTCATCTACGGGATGAACCGGGAGCAGATCGTCCAGACGCTCTTCGAGGGGAAGCAGCCGGTCGCGCACCAGGTGTTCCCAGAGAAGCACTACGGGTACCACCCGCAGGTCCGCCGGTACACCTACGACCCCGCCCGGGCCCGCCAGCTACTGCAGGAGGCCGGCTACACGCCCGGACCGGACGGCATCCTCCAGAAGGGCGGCCAGCGGCTGTCCCTGACCCTCATGACCACCGCGGGCAACCGCACGCGGGAGCAGGTCCAGCAGATCATCCAGCAGCAGCTGCGGCAGATCGGGGTGGAAATCCGGATCCAGAACCAGCCCGCGCGGGTGTACTTCGGCCAGACCCTGCCCAGCCGGCAGTTTGAGATGGCCATGTACGCGTGGGTGTTCGGCCCCACCTCCGACTGCGAGGGCCTGTACACGGGCGACACCCTGCCGCCCAACGGGCAGAACTACCCGGGCTGGAAGAACGACGAGGTGACCCGGATCTGCCACGCGGTGCCACAGGAGCTGGACCAGGGGCGGCGGGCGCAGATGCTGCGGCGCTTCGCGGAGATCTTCGTGGAGGAAGTACCCGTGATCCCGCTGTACTACCGGGCGGACTACACCGGGCACAAGGCCACCCTGCAGAACTGGAAGCCCACGGGCGCGGACACACCGGTCACGTGGAACGCGTCCCAGTGGCGGTGGACCCGCTAGCACCGCGGGAGTAGTCTGGGAGCCGGGAGGCCGGGAAGTCAGCCTTCCGGCTCCCTTCGTACGTGCGGGAGGTCGGACGAGGTCAACGGGCGATCCATGGGTGCCTACCTGCTGCGCCGCCTGCTTCAGATGATCCCGCTGGTGCTCGGGATCTCGGTGATCGTGTTCATGGTCCTGGTCATGGCGCCGGGGGACCCCGTGGACCTGCTGCTGGCGGGTAACCCCCGGGTGAGGGCGGAGGACATCCAGCTCCTCCGGCAGATCTACGGGCTGGACGACCCCCTGCACATCCGGTACCTGAAGTGGCTGGCGGCGGCCCTGCGGGGCGACTTCGGGTACTCGCGGACCTACCAGATCCCGGTGCTGGACCTGGTGTGGGACCGGATCGGGAACTCCATGTGGCTCACCGTCCCGTCCTTCTTCCTCGCCTTGGCCGTGGCGGTCCCTGTGGGCGTGTACTCGGCCCTGCGCCAGTACTCGGTGGCGGATTACGCGGCCACCTTCTTCACCTTCTTCGGCGTCTCCATCCCCGCCTTTTGGTTCGGGATCATGATGATCTACGTGTTCGCGGTGGTACTGCGGGTGCTGCCCCCCGGCGGGTTCTCCACCCCCGGGGTGCCGCCCGGATGGCCTGCCTTGGTGGACCGTCTGCAGTACATGGTCCTCCCCGTGGTCGTCCTGTCCCTGCTGCAGATGGCCGCCCTCACCCGCTACACCCGGAGTAGCATGCTGGAGGTGATCCGGCAGGACTACGTGCGGACGGCGCGGGCCAAGGGGCTGGCGGAGGCGGTGGTAATCCGCCGGCACGCCCTCCGCAACGCCCTCATCCCCATCGTGACCATCCTGGCCCTCAGCATCCCCGCTTTGTTCGCGGGCGCACCGCTCACCGAGACGGTGTTCGCGTGGCCGGGGATCGGCCGGCTCATCGTGGAGTCCGTGGGCGGGGGGGACTACGCCACCGCCCAGGTGGCCCTGCTGTTCTTGGCCATGCTGGTCCTGGTCTTCAACCTCCTGGCGGATCTGGCGTACGCGCTGTTGGACCCCCGGATCCGCTATGACTGACGCGGGGGACGATGGGATGGCGGAGGTCCGTCCGGGCGAGTCCAGCGGGCGCGGCGTGGCGTTGGCGGTGCGGCCCACACCCCGGGTGCGCCCCGTGGTGGGCCAGAGCTACTGGCAGATCGCCCTGGCGCGGCTACGCCGCCACCGGGTGGCCATGTTCGGGGGGTGCACCATCCTGGTCCTGGTGGCCACCGCGGTCCTGAGCCCGTGGATCGCGCCGTACGCGCCCACCCACATCGACCTCACCAACCGGATGAGCCTGCCTTCCTGGCGGCACCCCCTGGGTACCGACGAGCTCGGACACGACGTGCTCACGCGGCTGCTGTACGCGGGCCGGGTGTCCCTCACGGTGGGGTTCAGCGCCGCCCTGGCCTCCGCCCTGGTGGGCACCCTGGTGGGCTTGGTGTCGGGCTTCTACGGAGGCTGGCTGGACAACGTGCTCATGCGCTTCGTGGACATCATGCTGTCCATCCCAGACCTGCCCATCCTCATCATCCTCGCCCGCTACTTCGGGGGTAGCCTTTTGGGCATCATCCTGGTCATCACCGCCTTCGGGTGGATGGGCACCGCGCGCTTGGTGCGGGGCGAGGTGCTGAAGCTGAGGCGCACGGACTTCGTAG
>BEII01000179.1 GCA_002898935.1 bacterium HR32 | reverse complement strand
CCGCGGGGACTGGCTCGCCGTGTAGCCGGCGGAGGGCGTACCGGCGCCCCACGGCCACCGCAAGCCGGTAGGTGGTGCGCTTCAGGAAGTCCGCGTCCTGCATGTGCAGCTCGAGTTGGGCGTGCAGCTGCTCCCACAGGCGCGGCACCGCGAACAGGATGGTGGGCCGCA
This sequence comes from bacterium HR32, assembly GCA_002898935.1. Classification (GTDB taxonomy): domain Bacteria; phylum Sysuimicrobiota; class Sysuimicrobiia; order Sysuimicrobiales; family Sysuimicrobiaceae; genus Tepidifontimicrobium. The sequence continues at coordinate 4,571 of BEII01000179.1, read as the reverse complement.
CCTCCTGCAGGTTCTGGAACAGCGTGTCCAAGCTCTCCGCGAAGTGGACCACGAACCCCCACACCAGCGGGAGGTACACGCTCAGCATCCGCTCCGCGATGTGCGAAAGGGGCAGGAAGGACAGCGACGTGTCCGTCGGGTACAGGGGGTTCGCCCGCCCCAGCGCCTCCGCGGTCCACAGCAGGTTGCGGTGGGTCAGCATGGCCCCCTTGGGCGGGCCGGTGGTGCCGGAGGTGTACAGGAGGATGGCCACGTCGTCCTCGGACAGGCGCTGCATTCGCGCCCGCAGCCCTTCGGGGTCCCAGGCCGCCCTCCCCAGCGTCCTGAGCTCGTCCAGGGTCATCACCTGCGGGTCGGAGAAGTCCCCCAGCCCTTCCGGGTCCATGACCACGATGCGCTCCAGGTGCGGGAGCCGGCCGCGCACCTCGAGAGCCTTGTCCAGCTGCTCTTCGTCCTCCACGAAGAACACGCGGGCCTGGCTGTGGCCGAGCACGTACGCGCACTGCTCCGGGGGGTTCGTGGCGTACACGCCCACGGAGAGGCAGCCGGCCAGCTGCGCCCCCATGTCGCAGAACAGCCACTCGGGCCGGTTGTTGCCGATGATGGCCACGGCCTGGCCAGGCTCCAGTCCCAGGGACACGAGCCCGCAGGCCACCTCCTGCGCGGCCCGCCCGTAGTCCGCCCAGGTGATGGCGTGCCACAGGCCCCGCTTCTTGTGCCGCATGGCCACCCGGTTGCCCCGTTCCGCCACCGCCTGGAGGAACCGTTCGGGGACCGTGCCTGTGGTCGCCGCCCGGACCTCTACCGTCGCCATCGTCGGTCGGTCACCCCCTGGGGAGGTCTTTGCCGCCCGGACCCTCGTTCCTGCTGGCCCCGACCCGGTACAATACCGGTGGACAGCACAGGAGGGGATTATGATCCGTCCGCCCATCGAGACGCTTCTGGAACGGGTGCCGAACAAGTACCTGCTGGTGATGCTGGCGGCCAAGCGGGCCAGGGAGCTACGGGCCGGCCAGCTGCCCCTGGTGGACGTGGACTCCCAGAACCCCGTCACGATCGCGCTCGAGGAGATCGCGGCAGGCCGCATCCGGCCTGAATTCCCGGAGTCGGTGGAGGCCCTCTTCGCGAACCTGCCCAACCCCTGAGCGCCTGTTCCGGAAGGCCCTCGTACAGAACGGGGACGGCGCCTAAGCCTCCCGGAGGATCTCCTCCGCCGGCGTGAACGGGAGGCCGTGCGCGTCGGCCACGGCCGGGTGGGTGACGGCCCCTTCGACCACGTTCAGGCCTCGGGCCAGCGCCGGGTCGTCCCGGCAGGCCGCCCGCCAGCCCTTGCGCGCCAGCGCGATGGCGTACCCGATGGTCGCGTTGGTGAGCGCCACGGTGGACGTACGGGGGACCGCCGCCGGCATGTTCGTCACCCCGTAGTGGATGACCCCTCCCCACTCGAACACCGGGTGGCTGTGGGTCGTGGGCCGCATGGTCTCCACGCACCCGCCCTGGTCGATGGACACGTCCACCACCACCGACCCCGGCTTCATGGTGCGGACCATGTCCCGGGTCACGAGCCGCGGGGCCCGGGCGCCGGGGATCAACACCGCCCCCACCAGCACGTCCGCGTACGCCACCGCCTGTTCCACGGTGTACGGGTTGCTCATGAGCACCTGGATGCGGCCGTGCAGCACGTCGTCCAGGTGGGCCATGCGCCTGGGGTTGCGCTCCAGCACCGTGACCTGGGCGCCCATGCCGAGCGCCACCTTGGCCGCGTTCGTGCCCACCACCCCACCGCCCAGGATCACCACCGTGCCCGGTGCCACGCCGGTCACCCCGCCGAGCAGCGTGCCCTTTCCCCCGTGGGTGCGCTTCAGGTAGTAACTCGCCTCCTGCACCGCCAGCTTGCCCGCCACCTCGCTCATGGGGGTCAGCAGCGGGAGCTCGCCGTCCGGGAGCTGGACGGTCTCGTACGCGACCGCGACCACCTTCGACCCCAGGAGCTCGCGCGTCAGGCGCTCGTCCGCCGCCAGGTGGAGGTAGGTGAACAGGACGAGGCCGGGCCGCAGGTACCCGTACTCCTCCGGCAGAGGCTCCTTCACCTTCATGACCAGGTCGCAGCCCCACACCTCCGCACGGTCCCGGGTGATCCGGGCACCGCGGCGGCTGTAGTCGTCGTCGGAGAATCCGCTCCCTTCGCCCGCGCCGCTCTCGAGGACCACCTGTCAGCCGGCCTCCACGAGCTGCATCACCCCGGCAGGGGTGATCCCCACCCGGTACTCCCCGTCCTTGCGCTCCCTGGGCACACCGACGCGCATCGGCCCCTCCACCGGGCGCTTCGATAGAGCCGGCCGGAATCCTGCGGCCAGCGGGTCAGCAGGAATTTGTGGGGCCGCCTGCGAAGCATAGGAGCACCGCAATACTCTGGCGACGGGGTCGGTGGCGGTGTCTGTGTGCCATCTGACGCTCGCCCGTGGCCCACCGCGATGGTGTAGGGCCCCGCAGGAGCAAAAACTTCCAGACGAAGGGAGGGCCGCAGTTGAGTCGCGCGACGCAGGTTTGCGCGGCTGCACTGGCCGCGCTGTTGGCGACTGCGTGCGGGGGCGCTGCACCACCTGCGGTGACCGGCGCCTTCCAAGTTCAAGTAATTCTAGGCCGGAATCAGCAGACCGGGGCTTGGTCCGGCCATCCTGCCGGAGGTGTCAAGGTGGTCCTGGAGTCCGGTACCTCCGTGCAGACTGCGACCACGGACGCAAACGGCCGCGCGGTCTTCTCGACCGCTCCCACGGGCTCCTACGAACTCTCCGCGGTGCCGCCCTCTACGCTTCCCGCAGCGGCTCTGAAGCTTCGGGACCTCCACGTCGGCACGACGGGGACGGACATCGTGATGATCCTGCCGCACCGGGTGCCCACGGGCACGACGCCGCCCCGGGGCATCCAAAACCCCGGCTCTGCCACCCTGACGGGGACGGTGCGGGACAAAGACGGGAACCCACAGGGGAGCACCGGGCAAAGTGGCACACAGTATCACGCGCCAGGGTATGTCGGCATCGTGACCTACACAGGTACGGGCGCATTTACCGCGCTTACCAACGCCTCCGGGCAGTACACGATCTCCCGTCCGCTGTCCGACGACCGCCCCGCCTCCACGGGCTCTCTGTTCGCGGGCAACTGGGATGGGCTCGAGGTCACGGCCAGGCCGTGTTTCGGTGGTAGTCGTCTGTACTTCACGCAGTACGCCTTCGTGCCAGCGGTGAACGCGTTCAAGGGGCAGACCACCACAGTGAACCTGGACATGCAGTCCGCCACCGGGTCACTCGCCGCGAATTTGGACGCAGAGGGCCAGGCGTTCTTGGCCTCCTTCGACGGTGGCGGCGCGTGCGGCTTGTCGCTGATCGACCTGCTCCTGTACCACGCCATCCACAGTTTGGACCTGTGGCTGGCGGAGGCTGTGCACGACTCGGGAGTTCCTAATGTCACGACGCCGGTGCCGCAGATCCCGCTGGACCAGGCAGTGTACTGGTACGGGCTGGGGTTCGCCGGCCGGTGGGACGGGACTGACTTTTCCGTCTACGGACAGACCCAGACGTTCCTGGTGACGGGCGCCGGCTCTCTGCGGGTGAGCTACCTGCAGCGGCCCGGAAACCCGTCGGTGGGGAGTGAGGCAGACCCGCAGATCTCGTGGACCGCGAGCAGTGGTGCCACCCTGTACGAGGTGGACGTGTTCGACTCCTCGGGGAACCTGGTGTTCGTCGGGGCCACGTCCACGAACCTGTCGGTCAAGCTCCCCATGACGCTGCCGGCCGGGAACTATGCGGTCGTAGTCTACGCCAACGACAGCTTCCGGCCGTCGGACTACCTGGGCGGCCGGCTGTCCGGAGGCCGGCCCCGGCTTCGCCCGGTGGGCTCGGTGCTGAGCCACAAGCACCTGCGAGTCCGTGCGGAGGGGCGGAATCTCCCTCGGGCCCTGGCACCCCTCGCGGGCACCTTCCGGCCTGGAGGACTGCTGTTCCGGCCCTTCCTGGACCGCACGCCCTTCAGCAACAACGACGACCGCTGGTCGTGGTCAGACGCGGTTCCGTTCTCGCGGTGAAGGGAGGGAGGACGCCATGAAGGGCCCAGAGCGCAGCAGCGTGTTGGCCGTGCTCGTGGCGGTCGCCCTGGCGGCCGCGTGCGGTAGCTTCGGCGGATCCGCGGTGCGTCCACCGGCTACGGGACTTCCGCCTGCCACCGCAGCCCCCAGCGGGAGCTACGTTCCTGGCGAGATCGTCGTGAAGTACCGCTCGGACTCGACGCCGCGGTCGCTTGGCTCTGCCCGGGTGGTGCGTACCGCGGCGTCGGCAGGTGGCGGATTCGCCGTCGCCCTGGTGAAGGTCCCGGAGGGCCGAGAGGCAGAGTACATCTCGCGTTACGCGAGTCAGCCGAACGTCGAGTACGCGGAGCTGAATTTGGTCCGAACTCGGGTGGACGGTGAACGGGTCACGGTCACGGGAGGCAACTACGGGACGCAGGGCGAGCGGGCGCAGGGCGCGATATCGCCGACCGACCCCAAGCTCAGCGAGTTCAACGCGGTCTTTCAGGTC
>BEII01000178.1 GCA_002898935.1 bacterium HR32 | reverse complement strand
GGGAAGCTCACGGTCAGCGCCAGGTGGGCCCGACCACCGCCACCGCGGGGTGCCGCAGGTAGCGCCGCGCGACCCTCTGTACGTCCGCGGGCGTCACCTGCGAGAGAAGGCGGACGACTTCGCGGTCGAACCGGTAGCCCGCACCCAAGAGCTCGTACCACGCAGGGTAGAAGGCCCGGCGCCGCAGGTCCTCGTGGTCGAGCAGGTGCAGGCCTGCGGCGCGGCTGCGGGCCCTGGCCACCTCGTCCTCCGACGGAGGACGTGCGGCCAAGTCCTCCACCTCCCGCAGCATCTCCCGCAGCGCCCGCTCCACGTTGGCGGGGTCGACGCCCGCGGCCATGGTGAGTGCCGCGGGGCCCTGGTGGGTGGGGAATCCAGCGCCCACCGCGTACGCCAGTCCCTGGCGCTCGCGCAGGGACTGGAACAGACGGGAAGCCATACCACCCCCGAGCAACCCTGCTGCGACGCGCAGCGCGGCCCAGTCCGGGTGGGTGACCTCCACGCCCAGGTAGCTCACCGCCACCCACGCGGAAGCGGTCTGCTGCGCCTCGAACACCTCCTGGCGCTCCCGGGGACGGCGCATCAAGGCCCGCTCCACCACGTCCAGGACCTTGACGCGCCGGGGCAGGGGCTCGGCCCGCAGCCCCTGGAACGCGCGGACGACCTTCGCCACCGCCGTGGGGACGGGCAGGTCGCCCGCCACGGACACCACCACGTTGGGAGCGGTGTAGTACGTCTGGTGGTAGCGCACGAGGTCGTCTCGGTCCAGGCGCTCCAGCGTCTCGGGAGTCCCCAGAAGTGGCCGGCGGTAGGGGTGCAGGTCGTACACCAATCCGTTGGCGAGTTCTACCGCCCGCGCCTGTGGCTGCTCCCGCTGCTGGCGCAGGCGCACGAGGCTGATGCGGCGCTGCGTCTCCACGTCCCGCGGGTCGAAGCGCGGCTGGGTCAGCACCTCCACCAGGAGCTCGAGGGCCGGGTCCACGCGCTCCACGGGGACGAGGAGTGTCCACTCCGTGTGGTCGGCGCCTGTGAGCGCCCGCAGGCTCGCCCCGATGCCGTCCAGCGCGTCCGCCAGGGCCTCGCCGCTCCGGCGCAACGTCCCCTGGAGCATGACCTCCCGGGTGAGGATGGAGAGGCCGGCCTGGGAAGCCTCTTCAACCCTCGGGGCCGCACCCACCAGCACCGCCACGGCCACGAGCCCGCTTCCGGGTGCCTGCTGTGCCAGGACCCGCAACCCGCTCGGAAGCCGCCAGTAGGCAGGCTCCGGAGAGGCCGCAGGGGCCGCAGGAGCCAGGAGGAACAGCGCGAGCCCGCAGGCCACCCACCTCACAGGCCCCTCCTCGGCCGGATGGCCACGAGCGCGTAGCGGCCCGGGTCGAGGTAGCGCTGCGCCACGCGGCGCACGTCCTCCAGGGTCACGGCCCGGACGCGCTGGAGGTAGGTGCGGAAGTAGTCCACGCTGGCGACGGTGGTCGAGAACCCCAGGGCACCCGCAAGCCCCCGGCTCGTGTGCTGTTCCACCTTGACCTCCGCCTCCAGCACCGCCTTGGCCCGCGCCACTTCGTCCGGCCGCAGCCCCTCCTCCCGCAGCCGTACGACTTCTTCTAAGATCGCCCGCTCCGCCTCCCGCTCGTCGGGGGCGGCGGTGGAAGCCACCACGGAGAACAAGGGTGGGTCCACCGCCGTGGGGAAGCTCACCGACAGGGTCTGCACGGCGCGCCGCTGGTCGCGCAAGGCGCGCACCCACCGGGCCCCACGGCCACGGCCCAAAGCGTACACCAGGACGTCCGCCGCGTAGTGGTCCGGGTTGCCCACGTCAGGGCCTATCCACCCCATGGCCAGGGTCGTCACCCTCACGTCGCGCTCCTCCACTGCCCGCCGCACCCCGGCCATCGGCGGCTCTGCGGGCGCTGCCCGCCGACCGGCCACGGGGTGGCGCCAGTTCCCGAACAGGCGCCGCGCGGCGTCCAGGACCTCGCGGGCGCTGACCCCGCCGGCCACCACCACGCTCACGTTCGCGGGACCGTAGTGGGTCCGGTAGAAGTCCACCAACTGCTGGCGGGTCAGCCGCCGGACCACCTCCGGAGAACCGCCCACGGGCCGACGGTAGGGGTGGACGGTGAACGCGGTCTGGTACAGCCGGAACACCGCACTGCGGGCCGGGGTGTCCTCGATGAGGCTCAGCTCCTGGAGCACCACCGCCCGCTCCCGCTCCACCTCCTCCGGGTCGAAGATGGAGTTGGTGAGCGCGTCCGCCTGGATGTCCAGCACGCGCCCCACGGCGTGCGCGGGCGCCACCACGTAGTAGTGGGTGTAGTCGTACCCGGTGGCCGCGTTGGTCCACGCGCCGAGGCTCTCGACCTCCCGCGCGATGTCGCCCGCACGGCGGCGGCGGGTGCCCTTGAACAGCATGTGCTCCACGAAGTGGGCGGCACCGTTCAGCTCGTCGGTCTCGTCCCGGCTTCCCACCCGCACCCAGACGTCCACGGTCACGGCCGGCGAGCCGGGCTGCTCCGCCACGACGACCCGCAGGCCGTTGGGCAGGACCTCCTCCACCAGCGGCGGCGCCGGGGCGGGCAGCGCAGCCGGCGCGCACAGCAGCAGCGCGGCCACGACCGCCGCGGCCTTCAGCGCACCTCTACGGGCTCCCACAGGCACACCGCCTCCCCTTCCACCACGGGCTCGTCGCGCTGGTTCGTGCAGCCCACCCGCAGGGTGACCACCGGCTTGTCCTCCCGGACCCCGGCCACCTCCACCCACACCGTCACGGTGTCGCCCACCCGCGTGGGGCGGAGGAACCGCAGGCTGCACGACAGCAGGATGGCTCCGGGCCCCGGCAGCCGGTTGCCGAGCACCGCGGACACGTAGGCGCCGAGCAGCATGCCGTGCGCCACCCGCTCCCCGAAGCGGGACCGGCCCGCGTACTGGACGTCCGTGTGCAGCGGGTTGTAGTCCCCGGACACCCCGGCGAAGTTGACCAGGTCCGCCTCGGTCACCGTCCGCCGGAACTCGGCCCGCTGCCCGACTGCGAACGGCACCCCGCTCACCGCGCCGTCCACCCCGCGTCCACCGTGTAGGCCGCCCCCGTGATGCCTGCGGCCAGGTCGCTGCATAAGTACACCACCAGGTTGGCGACTTCCTCGGGCTCCAGCAAGCGTTTGATGGCCGCGGGCTCCAGCATGATCCGGCGCACCACCTCCTCCTCGGAGATGCCGTGCACGCGGGCCTGGTCCGCGATCTGGCCCTCCACCAGCGGCGTCCGCACGTACGCGGGGCAGATGGCGTTTACCGTGATCCCGTAGCCGCCCACCTCCAGGGCCACGGTCTTCGTGAACCCCACCACCCCGTGCTTGGCGGCCACGTACGCGCTCTTGTACGGCGAGGCCACGAGCCCGTGGATGGAGGCCATGTTCACCACCCGGCCCCACCCCCGGGCCATCATGTGCGGCAGGGCGTACTTCGTGCACAGGAACGTGCCGGTGAGCATCACCCCCACCAGCCGGTCCCACCTCTCCTCCGGGAACTCGTGGACGGGCGAGATGAACTGCAGTCCGGCGTTGTTCACCAGGATGTCCAGCGCGCCCAGGGACTCCACCGTCCGGCTGACCATGGCTCGCACCGCCCGCGGGTCCTGGACGTCCACGGCCACGGCCACCGCGCGCCCTCCCTCCCGCTCCAGCTCGGAGGCTACCCGGCCCGCCGCGTCGGCGTCCAGGTCCGCCGCGCACACCGCCGCGCCTGCCCGGGACAGGGCGTGGGCCACCGCCCGCCCGATGCCGCTCCCCGCGCCCGTGACGACCGCCACCCGCCCCTGCACGCTCACCTCGAGCCCCGCCATACGCCACCTCCGCCGTCTGGCAGCCGAAAGCCTCTATAATGGGATTCGACGGACCGCCGGAGGCTGCCTTGCTGGACCAGTACGGCCGTCCCATCCGGGACCTGCGGATCTCCCTCACCGACCGCTGCAACCTGCGGTGCGTTTACTGCATGCCCGCAGAGGGCATCCGCTTCCGGCCCGCGGCCGAGCTGCTGCAGGACCATGAGATCCTCCTGCTCACGCGCATCGCGGCTGAGCTGGGCGTCCAGAAGGTCCGGCTGACCGGAGGGGAGCCTACGGTCCGGCCGGGGCTGGTGGAGCTGGTCCGGGGCATCGCGGCCATCCCGGGCATCGAGGACGTGGCGCTCACCACGAACGGGGTGCTGCTGGCCGACCTGGCGCGGCCGCTGGCGGAAGCGGGGCTGCGGCGGGTCAACGTGAGCCTCGACACCCTGGACCCCGAGCAGTTCCGCCGCATCACCCGGGGGGGACGGCTGCAGGACGTCCTGGACGGGATCCGGGCCGCGGAGGAAGCTGGTCTGCAGCCCGTCAAGCTCAACACGGTGGTGGTGCGGGGGTTCAACGAGGAGGCCGTGGTACCGCTAGCCGCACTCACCCTGGACCGGCCGTGGGAGGTGCGGTTCATCGAGATGATGCCCTTCGGGGAGGTGGCGGACTTCGCCGAGGGTAGCGTGGTGCGGACCGAGGAGACCGTGCGTCGGCTGGAGGACGCCTTCGGGCCCCTCGAGCCTCTGGATCTTTCGGGCGACGACCCGGCCCGCACGTACCGGATCCGGGGCGCGGCCGGCACCCTGGGGTTCATCAGCCCCATCAGCCAGCCTTTCTGCGCCAAGTGCGGCCGGCTGCGCCTCACCGCGGACGGCAAACTCCGGCTGTGCCTGCTTCGGGTCGACGAGGAGGACCTCCTCACCC
>BEII01000177.1 GCA_002898935.1 bacterium HR32 | reverse complement strand
CCTCCTGGACGTGGTGGCCGCCCTGCAGATCGCGCGGGCCACCATGGGGCTCGTGAAGCAGAACCTGTTCTGGGCCTTCGCGTACAACACCGCGGCCATTCCCCTGGCCTTCGGAATTTTGTACCCCTTCGTCCACCAGATCGTGAGCCCGGAACTGGCCGCGGTCCTCATGGCCACGAGTTCCCTGTCGGTCACCTTGAACACCCAGCGCATGCGGCGCTACGTACCTCCGGTGCGCCGACGGTACCGCGCCGAGGAGGTCCCGGCCCCACCCGGGGCTGCGGCTCCGGTCCCCGTGGGGAGGTGAAGAGGTTGCCTCAACACCCCTGGGATGGGAAAGCGTCCACGGTGGCGGCGGTCCTGTACCTCGGACTGTCCCTGCTGGCGGCTTTCGTCTTCGTGGCCCTCGCCGCCCTCAAGGGGGAGACTTCGTGGAGCGCCCGCCTCATCGGCGGGGTGTGGGTGTTCTTTCTCACCACCATCATCCTGATGCCCGTGGTGATCCCCTGGGTCCGGAAGCACGCGGAAGGGAGGTGATGTCGGTGGAGAAGGTGTACAAGGTCCCCAGGATGCACTGCAACGGCTGTGCGGCCACGGTGGAGCGGGCAGCCCGCAGCGTGCCCGGCGTCCGGTCCGTGCAGGTCGACCTCGCCCGCAAAGAGGTCCGGGTCGTCTTCGAGGAAGGCGCGGCCGACGAGGAACAGCTGAAGCGGGCTCTGGAGCAGGCCGGCTATCCCGTGGCGGCCTAGAGCCCCGGGGCAGGAGGGGTTTCGCACACGCCTCCATGGCGGAGCCGTCGGCGCGCGAAAGGTGGAAAGCCGCGGTGGGAGTGGGCGCCGCGGCGGTGAGCATCACCGTGCTCTTGGTGGCGGCGGCCCATTCCCTCATGCTCCTGCGCGAGCCCCTGCACGGGGCTCTGCTGTCCGTCCCCCGGGGCCAGTGGGCCCTCGTCCTGGGTTCGTCGCTCCTGTTCCTCGCGTTCCTCGCCCTGCTGCCCGTGCGCCTGCGGCGGGACTGGCGTCCCCACGGGCTCTACACGGCCTTCGTGGTCTCCCTCTTCGCGGAGATGTTCGGCTTCCCGCTCACCGCGTACCTCTTCTCCTCCTCCCTGGGCTGGACGTTCTTCGAGCGGCAGTTCATGACCTACATGTACCGGCTGGGGATGCCGGTGGGGTCCCTGGTGACTCTGGCAGGGGTTTTGTTGGTGGTCCTGGGCTGGCGCGAGCTCCACCGGCACCGCGGGCAGCTGGTGACCACCGGGGTCTACCGGTCCCTGCGCCACCCGCAGTACGTGGGGCTCGTGCTGGTCACCGCAGGGTGGCTGATCCACTGGCCCACCCTCCCGGGTCTTGTGATGTGGCCTGTGTTGACCCTGGCGTATGTCCGCCAGGCAAAGCGGGAAGAGGCGGAGATGGTCCGCCGCTACGGGGCGGCGTACGAGGCCTACCGCCAGACCACCCCTGGCTGGGTCCCGCGGTGGACGCGTGCCGGGGCGCCCCGCCCTTCCCCGAGCTGAGCTCGCGGCTCAGGACACGAAGAGCTCGCCGTCCTACCGCACCACCCACTTGCCTTTCATGCCGGCCTCGTAGTGGCCCGGGAGGTGGCAGCCCATCTCGAAGCTGCCCTTCTTCACCGGGGTAAAGCGCAGGGCCACTTGTTCCCCGGGGGCCAGGGTGACCATCACCAGGTCCTTCCCCATGCGCTCCACCATCTTCGCCTTTCCCTCCACCTGTACCACCAGACCCCGGAAGTACGACCGGGCTTCCAGCTCCCTGTGCATCTTCTGTGGGTCCATGCCCGCCAGGTGCAGGTGTCCGAGGTCGTACACCATGAACTCGTGCTCCACCACTCCGCGGTTTACCAGGCGCACTTCCGCGGGCACTCCGGCTTTCAGAGTCACCGCGGAGGGCACGAAGGCGAACTCCTTCATCCGGACCTCTACCCCCTGCCTGGCTGCTCCGGCCTGCGGCGTCCCCGCCGCCCCGGCCCAGATCACGAACAGCGCCGCCGTCAGCAAAGTCATCCTCCTCACACGTGCACCTCCCTGGACCACCCCAAAAATCGCTGCGCGATTTTTGGGGACCCCGGTCCCGTGTGCCCAAAGGATTTTCGGGACCGCCTTCCAGCTCCAAGAACCGCCGTGGCTTTTTCCCAGGCACTCCGCCCCCTTCCTCCTAGCATGGCGATACGGGTGATGTGTGAACCAGCCCTCAGGGTTCCACCACGAGGGTCCCCCGCATCCCGGCCTCCCGGTGACCCGGCAGGGTGCAGTAGAACTCGTAGCTGCCGGGCGCCGCCTCCGGAAGGCCCGCCACCACCTCCTGCCCCGGCGGGACCGTCACCCGGAAACCCAGGGCGGGCACATACAGGTCGTGGAGGATCTGTCCAGAGTTCCTGAGTCTCAAATTCACCACTTCCCCAGCTTTCACCCGCAGCTCCGCGGGCCGGAAGCCGAAGTCTACCAGGACCACGGGCACGAGCCGCCCCCCAGGACGGCTGGGAGGCGGTGGGCCGGCTCTCCGGTCCCACCCCGACATGTGCGGCATCGGCATCCCGCCCATGCCCCGCATCCACCCGGGGCCGTGCATCCCCCACCCCGACCCCATCCCGGCCAAGACCAGGGCAAGCAAAGCCAGGAGGAGGAGGGCCACCACCGGAGCCAGCCCCCGCTCCGCCTTCCCGGAAGCGGACAGCGCACGCACCGCCTCCCGATACTCCGCCTCCGTGATCTCTCCCCGAGCCAGCCTCTCCCGCAGGAGCCGACGGGCCTGCGCCACGGCCCCCTCCTTGGGGAACAGCCAGGAAACCGCGGCCACCGCCACCGCTACCACCAGCACCCAGAACGCCACCATCCACAGCAGCATCCGTATACACCTCCAAACGCACGCTACCCAAGCCAGGTGAGGAACCGGGGAGTTGCGGATGAAGATTGTGCGAAGGCCTGGGCGTCATCCGCCGGTGCCGGCGGGACCGTCTGCCACAGGTAGGGTGAAGGTGAAGGTGCTGCCCCGGCCGGGTCCAGGGCTGTCTGCCCAGATCTTGCCTCCATGCAGCTCCACCAGGCTACGGGCGATGGTGAGGCCGATTCCAGCCCCTCCCGCCCGGCGGGAGCGCGACCGGTCTACCCGGTAGAACCGCTCGAAGACGAAGGGGAGGTGCTCGCGGGGGATGCCGATCCCCGTGTCCTGGACCGCCACCACCACCTCCCTCCCCACCCTCCAGGCCCTCACGTCTACGCGCCCTCCGGGCGGGGTGTACTGCAGCGCGTTGCCCAGCAAGTTGGCGAGGACCTGGGCCACGCGGTCCGGATCCGCCAGCACCGCGGGGAGGTCGGGGGGCACTTCCACCGCGAGCTGGATCCCCTTTTCTTCCCCCTGCGGCCGTAGCCGGGCCACGACTCCCTCCACCACCTCCCGCAGGATGGTGGGCACCGGCTGCACCTTCACCTGGCCGGCCTCCACCCGGGACAACTCCTGCAGGTCCTCCACCAGCCGCTGCAGGCGGTGCACCTCCCGCTGCATGCGCCCCAGGACCTCTGGGGAGGCCTCCAGGACTCCGTCCAGGAGGCCCTCCAGGTAGCCCGAAAGCCCTGCCAGGGGCGTGCGGAGCTCGTGGGCCACGTCCGCCACCAGGTCCTTGCGCAGGCGTTCCAGACGCTGCAGGGCCTCCGCCATCCGGTTGAACTGCTTCGCCAGCTCGCCCAGCTCGTCTTGGGAGGCCACCGGGACCCGTTCCCCGTAGCGCCCCGCGGCGATCCGCTGGGCGGCGGCTCCCATCGCCTCCACCGGTTCCACGATCCGGCGCGCCACGAACACGGCTACCGCCAGGGCCACCAGCACGGAAGCGCCCACCGCCACCAGGACGGACAGGTTCACCGCCCGCCGGAAACCCGCAAACAGGTCCTCCGCGAGCCTCGGGTCCGGCCCGAGGTGGCGGGCCATGACCCCCAGGTGCTCTCCGAAGGCTACGGGCGCCAACAGCCACGCGGTCCCCGCCACGACCACCGCGCCGGACCCGATGATCACCAGGAAGGCCAGGAGCAGTTTGGGAAGCAGCCGCATCTACACGGGCTCGTCGACGAACTTGTAGCCCACGCCCCGCACGGTCTGGATGAACGCAGGACGCGCGGCGTCGTCTCCGAGCTTGCGCCGCAGCTCCTTCACGTGGGCGTCCACCACCCGCTCGTCCCCGAAATAGTCGTGTCCCCACACGCGCCGCAGAAGCTGCTCTCGGGTCCACACCCGTCCCGGGAAGGACGCCAGGGTACGCAGGAGGTCGAACTCCAGGGGGGTCAGAGGAACAAGGGTCCCCTCCCGGTACACCTCGCGCCGCGTGGGGTCGATGCGCAGCCGCCGGAACACCAGGGGGGGCTCCGGAAGGTCCCCGCGGCCGCGGCCACGCCGGAGGATGGCTCGGATTCGGGCCACCAGTTCCCGCGGGCTGAAGGGCTTGGTCACGTAGTCGTCCGCGCCAAGCTCCAGCCCCACGACCCGGTCGGCCTCCTCCGACTTGGCCGTCAGCAGGACCACGTACGGGTCTCCCTCCGCCCGGAGCCGCCGGAGGACTTCCAGCCCGTCGAGCCCCGGGAGGAGGACATCCAGGACCACGACCTCAGGGCGGAAGGCGCGGGCGGCCCGCACAGCCGCCTCCCCGTCCGCCGCCCCCTCGACCTCGAAGCCCTCCCGCTGGAGGTAGGACCGCAGCAGCTCCCGGATGGTCTCGTCGTCGTCCACCACGAGGACGCGCACCACGCCAT
>BEII01000176.1 GCA_002898935.1 bacterium HR32 | reverse complement strand
GCGGGCAAGCAGTTCGCGTACGCTACAGCCCGCTGCGGGGCCGGAGCGGTCCTGATGGCAGCTACCGACCGCGGGGTGTGCAGGGTGTACCTCGGGGACCGCACCCGCGACCTCCTGCGCCGCCTCTGGCGGGAGTTCCCCGACGCCCGCCTCCACCGGGACGCGAGGCGGGTCGGGTCCTGGCTTCGCGCGTGCCTCGAGGGAAGGACGGCCGACATTCCGGTGGACTTGCGGGCCACGCCCTTCCAGCAGAAGGTGTGGCAGGCCCTGCGGAAGATCCGCCCGGGCCAGCGCCGCACGTATGCGGAGGTTGCGCGCGGCCTCGGCCGGCCGGGTGCCGCCCGGGCGGTGGCACGCGCCTGCGCCGCAAACCCCGTGGCGCTGCTGATCCCGTGCCACCGCGTCGTCCGTTCGGATGGGGGCTTAGGGGGCTACCGGTGGGGGTCAGAGCGCAAGCGAGCCCTGCTGGAGCAAGAGGCTACCGCGAGCGGGAAGCAGCCTGTCCGCTAGTCCTCCCGAACCGCCCCTTCGCCACGAGGACCGTGCTCCGGGTGAGGAGCCCTCCGGCCGTGCTGGCGGCCGCCGCAATGAGAAGGGGCAGGAGGCAGCACGAGGCCATGAGGAGGACGGCTAAGACCCTGGAAAGCGTGTCCCGCATCCCTTCACTGACCTAGGCTCAGCGCAAGGCCGCCCAGGGAGATCTGGACGTAGATGAGGTAGGCTCCGGCCACCACCATGCCCAGCGCACCGGCCGTCCGCAGGTGCGCTGTCCATCCCCGCGCCCATCGGATCACAGCACCCTTGCCCAGGGCCACAGTCACAGAGAGCGCGGTGAGGACTGTCCCCATGCCGAGCCCGTAGGCCATGAACACCACGAACCCTTGAAGGGCGCCTCCAGCCGCCAGGGCCTGTGTGAGCACCACGAGGAAAATGGGGAGCGTGCACCCGAGGGAGGCGATCCCGTAGCCCGCCCCGAACAGGAGGAAGCTGCGCCAGGTCCGGTCCGAAGCCCGCCCGGGGAGCGGATTCCCCACCCGTAGGGTGATCGTGAAGGAGGGCCGGAGCAGCATCACCACCCCCGCGAGTGCGACGAGGGCACCCACGACCGTCGCCGCGAGGGGCACGAACCGCATGAACGCATACCCAGCGGCCGACAGGAGTCCGCCGACGGCGCCGAAGACTGCGAGCACCCCGGCGGTCATCCCGGCTCCGGCCCGGACACCGGTCAGGAGACCGCCGGTGGGCGCGTCCTCGGCCCGGCCCACGAAGTACGCGACGTACGCCGGGAGCAGTGCGAATCCGCAGGGGTTGAGGCAGGCGGCCGCACCCGCGAGGAACGCAAAGGGCAGGAGCGTGCTGGCTGGCACCACGGCAACACCTCGCAGCAGGATGGGAAGGACATCAGCGTCCGACGCCGACGGTGGCGAGTGCCCGCCGCCACGTGTCGTACCCAGCGGGGTAGACGTCGGTCCACCGGATCACGGTCTGGGGATCGAGCACGAACTTCGTATCGAGGTAGCGCACCTCGTACTTCCAGACCATCCGGTCCGTGTCCGGTGCGTAGAACCAGCTCCGGGGGAACCCGTAGCGGTCACGGTACCTGCGCACGTCCGCCTCTCCTTCCCTCGGGTCCACGAACACGATGAGGACGCGGAACGGATCTGGCGCCCCTAGCTCCTGCTGGAATCGCTGAAGCTGCCGGAGGCCCTCTATGCACGGGAGGCACCAGGTGGTCGTGAAGAAGAGGAGGCCGGGTTTCCCGCCGCTTAGGAGGCCGGTTCGCGTCACAACGCGCCCCTCGATATCCACCAGGCGGAACTCCGGGGCCGTATCCCCCGGACGGGTGCCCACGACGCCCGAGGGCGCGACCGCCGGCGCCTCCCGCGGCCTCAACGCGCTCCACAGGCTTGCGCCCACCAGCACGGCGATACCCGCCGCCACCAGCACCAGTGCCCACGGAGGGCGCGGCGAGGGTCTCTGACCGCGTCTGGGTCTCATGGCGTCCCTCCCCGCGTCCACAGCAGCCCCGCGCACGGGCAAACCGCTTGTGCCCTCCACAGGAGGGCGGCAAGCCCCCACGCCGTGATCACAAGCGCGACAAGCACTTCGTCGCCGCCGATCCTGGTCCTCTCGTCTCTCACGGTTCGACCCGGAAGAGCCACAGATGATCCGGCAGCACCGCGGCGACGTCCTTTGACCCGAGAACAGCGAGCACTGGACCGCCGAGACGCACCGCGTGCGCGCGACCCGGGAGCCTGGCGCGCCACAGCATCTGCCGCGAACCCGGCGAGCGCACCTCCATTTGGTCACCGGTAATCAAGACGACGCGTCCGTCTCGTCCCATGGCGGCCGTGGTGGGACGTCTCACACCCCGCCACACCACCTCACCGTCCCGGGACACCAGCCACGCCCCGTCCCCGAGGAAGTCGGAAACGGCGATCCAGCGGCCCCAGGCGTCTACCTGCAGGACGGGCACCGTCGCTCCGCCCAGCAGCCGGCGCCACCGCCACCGTCCTTCCTCCACGAACCCCAAGCGCAACCGGTCGTCGGTTCCACGCCACGCCACTACGAATCCGCCCGGGAGTCCCGCGGCTGCCGCCGCGGGCGCTGGCCCGACCTTCATCCGATACCGGGGCGCCGGAGGTGTACCGGATAGCACCACCACCTCCTCCAGGGTCACTGCAGCCAAGTCGCCGTGGTTGCCCAACGCGAGATCAACGAGCTCGCCGCCCGCGTGCGCACGCCAATGCACGCGGCCCCCTCTAACCGTGAAGCCAACGAGCTGTCCGTCGGCCTGGCCCGCCACCGCCCAGCTTCCATCGCCATCCATGCGCACGACGTTGTTGAGCGCCAGGCCAGAGCGGCGTCCGATGCGGCCCGCCGGTTGCCCCGCAAACGTGAACAGCACCACGTCCTGCGCGCCCCCGACCGCGACCCACTCTACGTCCCGCGTAGCCGAAAAGACCGGGAACGAACAGCAACTCACCGCGGGGAGCGTGCGCTGCCAGACGATGCGCCCAGCGCGAACGTCCATGGCCGTCACGACCCGCTTCGGCGTGCTGCGCTTCAGGTCATAGACCACGCTCGCGGCCACCGCCCGCCCGCCATCCTCCGAGAGGATCAAGTCCGTGACACCCGCCGGAAGCCGCATCACGCTGTACAGTCCCGCCTCCGCCGCGCCCCACGGCGGGCCCGCGGTCACCAGCGCTCCAACCGCCCCTGCCAGCAGCACCCCGACCGGCCTCAACCAACGCACCGCATTACTCGCGCTCGCCTGCACGGCCAAACCCCGCCCTCTTCCTCGCTCGCTGGGGAATTCCACATCAGGGCAAGCCCCCGCCCACGAGAAGGCTGACGAGACCCACCGCCACCGCAGTGCCTAGGCATACAGTTCGCTCCAGACTGCGGGGCCCGGAATTCATCTCTATCTCCGTATATCAGTGTAGACGCCCCATGAGAGCTGTCAACCGGACAAAGAAGAAACAAGCTGGACATCCACCGACCCCCGAGCGATCCTTACATTCGAAGATCTCGATTTTTCGGCAGAGGTGCTGGGTGGAACAGTCGTTCGACCTCGTGATCCTCGGATCCGGCTCCACCGCGTTCGCCGCCGCCATCCGCGCCGCAGAGCTCGGCAAGGCGGTTGCTATGACGGAGTCCCGGACGCTCGGTGGCACGTGCGTCAACCGCGGGTGTCTACCGAGCAAGAACCTCATCGAGGCCGCGAGGGTGTATTGGGAGGCGCTCCGCCCGCGATTTCCGGGCTTGCGGTCCAAGGGGGTGGAGCTTGACTTTGCGGCCCTCGTGACCCAAAAGGACGAGCTCATCGCGGACTACCGGGAGAAGAAGTACCGGTCCATCGTGCAAGGATCCGATCGGATCCGCGTCTACGAGGGACATGCTCGGTTCACGCTCGACGGTGCGGTAGAGGTGGATGGCGTGCGGCTGCGCGGGACGCACTACCTCATCGCCACCGGTTCCCGGCCGCACATCCCACCCGTGGAGGGGCTCGACCGCGTTCCCTACCTCACCTCTGATCTGTTGACCTCCGGGGAGCCCATGGAGCTCCGGGAGCTCCCCCGGTCCCTGGTCATTTTGGGCGGCGGGTACATCGCGCTGGAACTGGGCCAGATGTTCTATCGGTTCGGGGTGGAGGTCACGATCCTGGAGCGCAGCGCGCGGGTGCTCCCCCCGTACGAACCAGAGGTCTCCCTGGCCATCACCAAGGCCCTGACGGATGAGGGGGTGCGCATCATCACCGGAGTGTCGGTCCACCGGGTGCGCCAGATCGACGGCGGGATTGAAGCCACCGGCGAACGGGAGGGCTTACCCGTGACCGTCCGCGCAGAACAGCTCCTCGTGGCCGCCGGGCGCGTCCCGAACACCGACGCCTTAGGGTTGGAGCACGTAGGGGTGCGGACGGACGAGCGGGGGTTCGTGCTGGTGGACGACTACCTGCGGACCACGGCGCCTAACGTGTGGGCCGCGGGGGATGTGATCGACCACTACACCGACAGTCAGATGGCGACACCCGTGGGGGCTCATGATGGGGTGATCGTGGCGGTGAACGCCCTGAGTGGAGAACTCCGCAGAGCCGACCACCGCGTGATCCCGCGGACGATCTTCACGAACCCTCAGGTCGCAGTGGTAGGGCTCACGGAGGCCGAGGCCCATGCGCGCGGCTACCGGTGCACCTGTTCTGCGGTCCCCATGGACCTCGTGCCGCGGGCGGGTGTTGTACGGGACCCCTGTGGGGTCAT
>BEII01000175.1 GCA_002898935.1 bacterium HR32 | reverse complement strand
GGCCGTGGTCCACCGCGTTGCGCACCAGGTGCATGAGGGGGCCGCCGATCTGCTCGATCACGGATCGGTCCAGCTCCGTGTCCTGCCCTTCCAGGACCACCGCCACCTGCTTTCCTGCGCGGCGCGCCAGGTCCCGCACGTACCGGGGGAACCGGTTGAACAGGTCCTCGATGGGCAGCATCCGCGCTTTGAGCACCTGCGTCTGCAGGTCGCTGGCCACCCGGCCCAGGTGCGTGGCCGCCTCGGCCAGCTCCTCCGCGATCCCGTGCGCGGCGCCTACGGCCCGGAGGCGCTCCGCGAGTTGCTGGAACCGGATGCGGTCCACCACCAGCTCGCCCACCAGGTTCATGAGCCGGTCCAGCCGCTCCACGTCCACCCGGACGGTGCGCAGCGACGCCCGCCGCGCCACCTCGGGGTCGTCGTACAGCTTGCCCCGGGCCTGCGGCCCCAGGTCCAGCCACCGCTCCTCCCGGGCGTCCCCCGCGGGCAGCACCCGGACCGCCTCCACGTCCGGCCCCGCAAGCCGCTCCGCCACCAGCTCCGGGTTGTGCACACGTGCCCGGCACGTGAACTCCCGCTCCAGCGCTCCGCGGGCGATGGCGTCCTCCGGCGGAGCCAACTGCTCGAGCTCCCCCAACTCCCGCAGCACCCGCAACAGCGCCAGGGCCCGGGCGGAAGGCATCGGGCAGTCGTCCCGCAGCCGCACGCGGACCTCCACCGGGTGCAGGCCATCCCCGGCCTCCGCCTGCCCCTCCTTCCACGCCCGCAGGCGGCTGACCAGCGCCTCCACCTCGGTCCGCTCTCCGCCCGCGGCCACCTCCTGCCGGAGCGTCCGGAGGGCGTCCACGCAGGCCAGCAGCACGTCCGCGAGCCCCGTGGGCTCGCGGCCTGCGCGCAGCGCCTCCAGGACCTCTTCCATGGCGTGGGTGAGCTCAGCAGTACGGCGGAATCCCAGCGCCCCCGCGGAGCCTTTCAGGGTGTGGGCGCTGCGGAACAGGGCCGCCACCAGGTCCGGCTCGGCGCCGGAGCGCTCCAGGGCCAGCACTCCCTCCTCCAGCGCCTGCAGGTGCTCGTCGGCCTCCGACAGGAAGACGGGGAGCAAGCGGTCGAGCTGCATCGCGCTATGCGGACTTGAGCTCCCGCAGGGCCCGGTGTTCTGACGGATCCAGCACGCGCGCCAGGTCCAGGAGGAGGATCAGGCTGTCCCCGTGCTTGGCCACGCCCCGCAGGAAGGCCACCTCGGACGCCGCGAGG
This sequence comes from bacterium HR32, assembly GCA_002898935.1. Lineage (GTDB taxonomy): Bacteria > Sysuimicrobiota > Sysuimicrobiia > Sysuimicrobiales > Sysuimicrobiaceae > Tepidifontimicrobium. The sequence continues at coordinate 3,509 of BEII01000175.1, read as the reverse complement.
AGTTCCTCGGGCGGCACCACCGCACTCTCCGGCACCCGGAGGACTTCCAGCACCGCGTCCACCACCACGCCCACCCGTGTGCCGTCCAGCTCCACGACCACGATCCGCTCCGCCCCGCGGCCGTCGGCCTCCGGCAACCCGAACCGGCGCCGTAGGTCCACCACGGGGATCACCTGTCCCCGCAGGTTGATCACCCCTTCCACGAAGGCGGGCGCCCGCGGGATCCGGGTCACCTGCTGCATGCGGATGATCTCGTGCACGTGCTCGATGGGGACGCCGTAGCACTCCCGGTCCAGCCGGACCACCACCAGGTGCTGCTCGCCCTTCGCGCTGCGGTCCATGGCTACCCCCTCCCTCGCTACGCGTCCAGGCTGTCCCGTCGGACCTCCCCGCCCGCCAGTGCGTCCCGGAACGCGTCCACAGCCTGCGGGTCGAACTGCCGGCCCCGCTCCCGCTCCAGCTCTTCCAGGGCCTGGCCGGGGAGGAGCGGGCCGCGATAGACGCGTCCGGTGGTCATGACCTCGTACGCGTCCGCCACGGCCAACACCCGGGCTCCCAGGGGGATGTCCTCACCCCTTAGGCTGGCAGGATACCCGCGGCCGTCCCACCGCTCGTGGTGGTGCAACACCCACCGCACCACGTCCTCCGGGAACCCTGCCGCGGACAGGATCTCCGCGCCCATGGCCGCGTGCCGCTTCACCGCCTCGTACTCCTCCGGCGTGAGCGGCCCGGGTTTCAGCAGGATCCGGTCGCTGATCCCGATCTTGCCCACGTCGTGCAGCATCCCGGCCACCCGCAGGTTCTCCAGCGCCCCGTCCCCGAACCCCAGCCGCCGGCCGATGGCGACCGCGTACGAGGCCAGCCGCTCGCTGTGCCCCCGCAGGGACGCTTCGTGCAACTCGCAGGCGTACGCCAGGGCGTCGATGAGGTTCTGGTTGCTCCGCCGGAGCTCCCGGAGGAGCTCCACCTGCAATAGCGGCAGCGCCCCCAGGATGCCCAACACGTCCAAGAGTTCCTGCTGCACCGGGTCGAAGCCGCGGCGGCCCAGGGCGCGGGCGACGGTGAGGGCCCCCAAGGTCTGGTCCGCAACACCCAGGGTGGCGGTGAGCACGGGCCCACCCTGCGCCGGCGGCGGTTCGGCGTCCGCCAAGCGCTGCGGGACCAGGGTCCAGAAGCGCTCCCGCACCGCAGCAGACCGTCCCTCCGCCAGGGCCACGGCCAGGTCTGGGGCGCGCGGATCCAACGCCACCGCGGCGGCCCGGTCTGCACCCAGGCCCGCACGGGCCACCTCCGCGAGGCGGCGCAGGACGCCCTCCGGATTCCCGTCGGAGGGGATGAGTTCGCGCAACCGCACGAGCGGTCGCAACACCGCGCGCTGGAGCGCCTCCCGCACGCGCCGGTGCCGCGCAACCGCGTCCCGTACGGCGCGTCCGAGACCGGCTCGCGCCGCCTCCGGCCGCACAAGGCCACACGCACCGTGCCGGACCGCTTCGGGCATGGCGTCCAGCGGAGCCACCACGACCACGGGGACTTCCGGATGCGCGGTGGCGAGGTCCGCCACGGTGTCCAGGGAGCCGGCCGAGGACAGGTCCACCACCACCGCGTCCGCCTCCCACCCGACCACCAGGGCCTCCGCCTCCGCGTTCGTGGACGCGCTGCGGTACTCGAGGTCTTCCTCCGGTGCCGGCGACGGCCCCGCCCCGACCACCACGCAGCGCAACCGCTCCACGTTCGCCCCCGGATCCCGGCGTCCGCGCGCAGCCCATGCAACTTCCGTGCCGGTCACCGCGCGCTCCGGTGCGGGAATACGTCCAGCTGCACCTCTTCCGGCTGCACCCACACGCCGCGTGTGAGGATCACCGCGCGGTGCACCACCGCCTCCAGCTCCCGCACGTTTCCGGGCCACGGGTGGTCGAGCAGCTTCTGCATGGCGCCGTCCGTGAACCCGCGCACCGGCTTGCCCACGTGCCGGCGGTACTTGTCGAGGAAGAACTCCGCGAGCGCCGGCAGGTCTTCGAGCCGCTCCCGCAGGGCAGGCACCCGCAGGTTCACCACGTTGAGCCGGTAGAACAGGTCCTCCCGGAACAGCCCTTCCCGCACCATGCGCCGCAGGTCCCGGTTCGTGGCCGCCACGATGCGGCAGTCCACGGCGACTGAGCGGGTCCCACCCACCCGCTCCACGACTCGCTCCTGCAGGACCCGGAGCAGCTTGACCTGCATACGGGGCGACATGTCGCCCACCTCGTCCAGGAACAGGGTCCCGCCCTGGGCTTGCTCGAACTTCCCCGGCCGCGCGCCCATCGCGTGGGTGTACGCACCCTTCTCGTGGCCGAACAGCTCGGTCTCGAGCAGAGTTTCGGGGATCGCCCCGCAGTGCAGCACCACCAGCGGCCCGCTGGCCCGCCGGCTCTGCAGGTGGATGGAGCGCGCCACCAGCTCCTTTCCCGTGCCCGATTCCCCCGTGAGCAGCACCGTGGCGTCCGTGGGGGCCACGATGGAGGCGACCCGCAGAACCTCGTGCATGGCGGGGGAGCTGCCCACGACTCCCTCGAACTTCCACGGGCCACCCGAGGCCGCGCGGCGGTCCATCTCCATGCGGTGCCGCACGGCCTCCTGCACGCGCTGGACCACCGGTTCGGGCTCACCGCGCACACACACCACGTCGGAAGCTCCCGCGCGCATGGCTGCCACGGCCTCCTCCGGCGTGGGGTAGACCAGCGCCGCGAGGACCGTCGCGCCCGGCAGGACGTCCCGCACCCACCGGACTGCGCCCACCTGCGACGCCACCGCCACCTGGACACCTTCGGGCACCTGCTGGGCCGCGGTGGCGGAAAGGATCCTCACCCCGCTGCGCGCCAGGTGGCCACGGGCGAGCTGCAGCACTTCGTCCAGAGGTTCGACGAAGAGCACGACCGCGTGATGGCGGTCTTCCTGTTGGCTGTGGGCCTGCGCCCACTCCGCGGCGTGAGCCATGTGTTCGGACCGGCAGACGCTTGGAGGGAGCCCGGGCCGGCCACGCTTGTGAGACGGCTGTGGCCCAGCAGCTCCCCCCCTTGACCCCTCGCGGGGCCCGGGACGCGGCTGTGCAAGATCGGTGCCACGGAAGAAGCGGCGGCACGATCCGAGCCGATGCGCCTCGCGGTCCTGTGGCAGCGTCCTACCGGTAGACGTCCAGGAAGCGCGGCGGCGTGGAGGCCACCACGGGCCGTAGCAGGTCGCGCACCCTCCGCACCCGACGGGCCGCCTCGTCGCTCATGCGGACGGCCTCTTGGAGCAAGGGGAGCGCTTGCGCGCGGAGGGCGTCCAGCTCGGACGGGGATGGCGGCGGCATGCGGTCCACCTCCCGCATGGCCGCCTCCCGCGCCAGCAGGTGCGTCAGCACCGCCTCCCACCGGCTCTCCCGGGCAGCCTGCGCCAGCGCGCGGGTGTGCTGCAGCACCTCGGCACACAGGTCCACGTACCGCTGCACCGGGTTCACGACACGACTCCTCCCATCCGGGTGTGCCGCT
>BEII01000174.1 GCA_002898935.1 bacterium HR32 | reverse complement strand
GATGGCCATCTGCGCGCGGCTCTCGATCTGGAACACGCCCACCGTGTCCTGACGGCGGATCATCTCGAAGGTCGCGGGGTCGTCCGCAGGGATCTCCGCTAGCCGGACGTCCACGCCCCGGTGCTCCTGCACCAGCTTCGTGCATCGGTCCAGCAGGGTCAGGCCGCCCAGTCCCAGCAGGTCCACCTTGAACAGGCCCAGGGCCTCCAGGTCCGCCTTGTCCCACTGCACCACGGTGCGGTCAGGCATGGCCGCGTTCTCGATGGGCACCAGGTCGCAGACGGGCTCGCTACCCAGCAGGAAGCCGCCCGGGTGGACGGACAGGTGCCGCGGGAAGCCCACCAGCTCCGCCGTGAGGGACGCCAGGTGGCGGTACACGGGCGCTTCCGGGTCCAAGCCGGCCTCCCGCAACACCCGTGGGGACAGCTCCCCGTGCAGGTCCACCACCTTGCTGAGCCGGTCCAGGGTCACGAGAGGAACCCCCAGCACCTTCCCCACGTCCCGCAGCGCCGAGCGCACCCGGTAGCGGATCTTGTTGGCCACCATGGCCGCCCGGTCCCGGCCGTACTTCCGGTACACCCACTGGATCACCTCTTCCCGGCGGTCGTGCTGGATGTCGAGGTCGATGTCGGGTGGCTCCGCCCGCTCCCGCGACAGGAACCGTTCGAACAGGAGGGCCATGCGCACGGGGTCCACCGCGGTGACCCCGAGGCAGTAGCACACCGCGGAGTTGGCCGCGGACCCTCTGCCCTGGCACAGGATGCCCTGCTGCCGGCAGAAGGCCACCACGTCGTGCACCGTGAGGAAGTAGCCGACGTAGTCCAGCTCCTCGATCAGGGCCAGCTCCCGCTCCAGCTGGTCCGCCACCTCCGGAGGCACGCGCCCGCCGTGCCGACCCCGGGCGCCTTCGAAGGTCAGGGCCCGCAGCCACTGTCCGGAGGTGTAGCCCTCCGGCAGCCACTCGGACGGGTAGCGGTAGCGCAGCGCCCGCAGGGAGAAGGTGCAGCGCTCCGCCACCTCCAGGGTCCGGCGGACAGCCCCGGGGTCGTCCGCGAACAGGGCTGTGAAGGCTTCCGGGGACTTCAGGGCGTACTCCGCGTTGGGCCGGACGCGCTGCCCGGCTTCTGCCAGGGAAACCCCGTGCCGCACGCAGGCCAGCACGTCCTGCAGGGGCTGTCGGGTGGGTGTGTGATACAGGACCTCGCAGCCGGCCACCACCGGGAGGCTGTAGCGGGCCGCGAGCTCGCGGGTGCGCGCCTCCAGGGCCGCGTCGGAGAACCGACGGTGGCGGGTGACGAGGAGGTACAGGCGGTCTGCGAACGCGTCGCGCAATGTCCCGGCCACCGGACGGGGGTCGTCCGCAGATGCGAGACGGCTTCCCTCCCCACCCCACAGGGCCACCAGCCCCTCGGCGTGCTCGACCACCTCTTCCCACGTGACCTCGCTGCCGCCCTTCTGGGAGCGCAGGTGACCGCGGGTGAGCAGCCGGCACAGGTTCCGGTACCCTTCGCGGTCCTGGACCAGGAGGATCACGTGGGTCCCGTCACACACGGACACCTGGGCACCCACCACCAGGTGCATCCCGACCTCCTCCGCGGCCAGCAGGGCCTCCACCACGCCGTACACCCCGTCCCGGTCCGTGAGGGCCAGGGCCGGGAGGCCCAGGGCGTGCGCGGCGCGCACGAACTCTTCCGGGTGGCTTGCGCCCTCCAGGAAGGAGTGGTTGCTCTTGCACCACAGGGGCGCGTACACTACTCCACCCGTCCCTGCAGGAACCACCTGTGCCTGCGGTGGTCGTAGTACACCCACAGGAGCTCGCCCGCCTCGGTCTCGAGGAAGTAGTAGGACCGGTGCACGCGGCGCACCCACCACCCTCCTGCGACCTCCTCGGGGCCGGAGACCGTGCGGTGGGCGGGCAGCGCGTCCAGGGGGACCGGCCTGCGGTACACCCGACGCACCAGGACCGGCTGCGACGCAGGACGAGGAGCGGGCGGGTGCAGGCGGCTTGTGGGGACCCACGTGTAGCGGGCCTCCGGCAGGTGTCCGTCACGCAGGACCGCGCGGACCACCGAGCCCTCCCCGAACTCCGCGCGCAGGCGGGCCACAGCCCGACCGGCTTCGTCCAGGTCCCGCCGTGCCACGGGGACCGCCTGCAGCTGTTCGGGCCCTGCCCGCGCCCCGCGGGCACGCACGCACACCTCCACCACCGCGGTCTCCCACGGGAGCGATCCCAGCCGCAGCCGCACCAGGTCCGCGAGCTGTGCAGCGTCCAGGGTGGGAGCCGCGGGCTTGACCTCGGTGGACAGCCACCGTCCGCCCTGCTGGCGCAGGGACAGTTCCAAGGACAGCACGGCTTCCCCTCGTCGCGCGAGGGTTTGCAGCAGCGGGTCCAAGGCGCCCTTGACCGCGAACACCAAGCGCAGGAGGTCCGACTCGGGGGCTTCCAGCACCAGGTGGCGCTGCGCCTCTTCCCGTTCCACCTGTGGCCTGAGGGGGTCGAAGGCGTCTTCTGAGGCCAGCCGGTGTACCTCGGCCACCTCGCGGCCGAAACGCTCCTGCACCCCTACCTCGGGGAGGGCCCGCAGGTCGTGTACGGTGCGCACCCCGAGCTTTTCGAGGGCCTCCACGGTCTTGGGGTCCATCCCGAGTTCCCGCAACCGCACCCGGCCCGCGATTTCCTTTTCCTCGTGCGGGGACGCCAACACCCGCACCCCGCGGTGCGCCTTGGCCACCGCACGGGTCCCGAACCGCGAAAAGCCCACCACCACCGTCGCCTGCCAGCCGGCCCGTGCCAGGTCCTCCCGCAGCCCGTCCGCCCACGCCTCCAGCGTGGGGTGCAGCAACTCCAGACCGGAGGCGTCCAGCCAGAACGTGCCAAGGCCGTCGTGCTCCACCCGAGGGCTGAACCGGTACAGGCGCCGGACCACGCCCTCCCCCTCCCTCCGCACCTCCTCCGCATCCACCACCCCCACCCGCAGGGTGGGCAGAAGAGCCAGAGCGGTGGCACAGCTCAAACCCGGGAACACTCCGGCCCTTGTGGCTTCGTCACTGACCCACACCAGGGGCGCCCGAGGCCGGTCCTCCTCCGCCACCGCCGCGGGATGTCCCCTCCACTCGGGGTGGCGGTGGAGGAGGACCTGCAGGGGGAAGGCGGGCAAGCTAACGCACGCCAGCCGGTCCGCCATAGTCCTTCTGGAACGTCCACGAGGTCCCGCGGCGCTTGTCCCGCAACGGCTCCAGGACACACCGGAACACCCCGGCCGCCACCCGTGCTCTGCGTCCGTGCACCCGCAAAGACACGAGTGGGCTCAAGGAAGGGTCCTCCGGGGACGCCCGGGTGAGGCACACGACGGCGGCTTCGTGGCGCTGCGCGAGCCCCACGAGCCGGCTCTGCACCGCAAGAGGGAACTCCGCGTCCGCGGTGAGATCCACCACCACCAGCCCGAACCCTCCGGAGCGGACCAGACGGTCTGCGGCCCGCGCAGCCGCCCGGGCGTCCTGCACCCGCACCACCACCAGGGAATCCAAGTCCACACCGGAGGTGGCGACGTCCGGAGGGTAGAAGTCGCTCTGCACACAGACCCAGGCCGCCAGCTCCCCGGTCCTCTGGGCGTCCACCACGAGTTGCGTGGCCAGGGTGAGGGTCCCCTCCCCCGAGACCTGGACCAGGCGGCCCCGGACCTCTTCGAAGCTCCACGTGCCCACTTCGGAAGGGGGGTTCGGGAGGGAAAGGATTCCCCAGGTCGCGTCGCGCACGTCCGGTTCACCCGTCCAGGGCGCCGGTGGCGTTGAGGTGGCGCGGCGGGCGGCGCCCCGAGTCAAAGTTTATCGTACATGTGTTCGCATCAACGCGTCAAGGGCCCCGTTTCCGGGACAAGCTCCCAGCCAGAGACCAGACCGGCTACGGAGGTGCCGGAAATACGGCGAGGGCTACCCCGAGGTGAGAAGCTCGTAGAAGACCCGGGTCGCGAGCTCCACTTGCTCCAACGCCACCGACTCCGAGGCGGTGTGCGCCTCCGACGCAGAACCCGGTCCGAACACCACGCACGGCACACCCGCCTGTGCCACGTAGCCCGCGTCCGTGGCGTACGGTGCTCCTGTCCGCACCGCACTCCCCACCACCTCTTGAACCGCCCGCTCCAGCGCCTCCAGCACCCACGCGCTCCCAGGGGTCTCCATAGCGGGCGCCACGAGGTAGGGGCGCTCGAACTCCACCGACCCCGCAAACCGCCTGGCCCTCTCGCTGCCGCAAACTCGGTCCCGCAAGGCTGCCCATACCGCTTCCCCGTCCTCGCCGGGGATCAACCGCCGGTCCACGTGCACCCAGCAGCGGTCGGGCACGGTGTTGCGGCCGACCCCGCCCTGGATCTCCGTCACGCACACGGTGGGTGCGCCGAGCACGGGGTGTTCGGGGCGCGGCTCAGGCCCCGTGGAGAGCAGCCCCGCGATGCCCAGCATCCCTTCGATGGCGTTAACCCCTAGCTGCGGCGTGGCGCTGTGCGCAGCCCGGCCCACGGTCCGGACGTAGAACCGCATCACGCCCTTGTGCGCCACCACGAGCCGCAGGTCCGTGGGTTCGCCGAAGACCGCGCCGTCCACCTGTGGCCTTGAGGCCGCCAGGGCCTTGGAGCCGGCAAACCCCACCTCCTCGTCCACGAGGGCGGCGAAGGTGACGCGGCAAGACAGCCTTCCCGAGCGGACCGCTTCCCGGAGGGAAGCGAGCATAGCGGCCAGCGAGGCCTTCGTGTCGCCCGCGCCCCGGCCGTACAGCCGGCCG
>BEII01000173.1 GCA_002898935.1 bacterium HR32 | reverse complement strand
AGCAATGCCATGTTCCTGTACCTCCGGGACCCCGACGGACACCGGGTCGAGCTGTACACGGGCGACTACCTGACCGTGGACCCCGAGTTCGAACCCGCCCGCTGGCACCTGCAGGACCCCCGGCGGCAGACCCTGTGGGGTCAGCGGGCGCCGGAGAGCTGGTTCCAGGAGGGGAGCCGGGTGGAGGCGTTCGGCGGCGGGTGGGTGGAGGTGGCGGGGTGAGCGCGCAGGGCCCGGCGGCCGGCGCGCGGAACAAAGCTCCGAGGGGGTGATTCCATGAGCAACCGGAAGTGGGCGGCAGCGGGAGCCTGCGTCCTCGCGCTGGTGGCCCTGGGGTTGGCCCCGCTGCGTGCGGCCCCCGCGCGGGTCGGCGTTCCGTACCGCATCGGGTTCGTGGCGTCCATCACCGGTCCCGGCGCCAGCCTGGGTGTCCCCGAGCGCGACGTGGCCAGGCTCCTGCAGGAGCGCCTGAGCCGCGAGGGCGTCGTCGGTCCGGACGGCGTGCGGCACGAGGTCCAGATCCTCGTCCACGACGACCAGAGCCGGGCGGACGTGGCCGCGAGCCTCGCGCGCCGACTGATCGAGCAGGACCAGGTGCACGTCCTGGTGGGCACCACCCTCAGCGGGCCGAGCCTGGCCATCGTGCCCATCGCCACCGAGCTGCGCACGCCCAACATCTCCATGGCCTCGGCCCGGGCCATCATCGAGGACCCGAACACCAAGCGCATGCGCACGTGGATCTTCAAGCCGGTACCGGAGAACCTGCACTCCGCCGCCAAACAGGCGGAGTACCTGAAGGCCGTGGGCATCAACCGCGTGTGTCACCTGTACGAGAACACCGCCTACGGCCAGGACACCTTCGCCAGCGCCCAGCAGGAGTTCCCCAAGGCCGGCATCCGGATCCTGTACGGCGACTCCTTCGACCGGTTCGCCACCGAGTTCCCCCAAGTGACCCGGGTGCGGGCGAGCGGATGCCAGGCGGTGGTGATCGGGTCCATCCCGCCCGCCGCGGCGGTGATCAACGTGGCCGTGGCGGGCCGGGTGGGCCCCCGGAAGATCGTCCACGGGCACGGCGCGTGCAGCCCTGACCTGATCCGCACCGCGGGGGCCGCCGCGGAGGGGACGGTGATGCCGTGCGGGAAGATCCTGGTGGCGGACCAGCTGCCGGCCAACGACCCGGTGCGGCGGGTGAACCTGGAGCTTGTCGCAGAGTACGCCCGGGTGTCCGGGGGACAACCCATCAGCACCTTCGCGGGCCACGCGCACGACGCCCTGCAGTGGGCGGTCCTCGGGCTGCGGACCGTACCTGACGGCCAGCCTCTGGCCCGCATCCGCGAGCTCGCGCGCGACGGCATCGAGGGGATTCGGAACTACGTTGGCACCCACGGGGTGATGAACTTGAGCCCGGACGACCACCTGGGGTTCAACCCCCGTGACTTCGTGATCGTCACGGTGCAGGGCGGCCGGTTCGTGCTCCTGCCTCCGGACCGCTGGAAGTAGGCGGGCGTTGGCGGACCGGCGCGCGACCCCGGAGCTGGTGGGGCAGCGGGTCGCAGCCGCCATCCCCACACCCAGGCCTGCGGCCCGCCGCCTGCCTCCGGCGGCACTGCTGCTCGTCGGCGCGGTGGCCCTCCTGGTCCTGGCCGGGCGCCGCCTGGGCTACGGGCTTGCGGAGTACGCGCAGCTGCTCGTGGACGGCCTGGCCACCGGCTCCGTGTACGCCCTGGTGGCCCTGGGATTCGTGGTCGTCTACCGCGTCAGCGGCGTGATCAACTTCGCCCAGGGCGCCTTCGTGATGCTCGGCCCCATGCTGTGCATCAGCCTGCTCGGCCCGCTGCCGGACACCGCCGCCGGACTCCTCCTCGCGGCCCTGGTGGCCACCGCCGCGTGCGCGGCCTCGGGCGCTCTCCTCCACCGCCTCGCCCTACACCCGCTGCGCGACGCAGCCCCCCTCGCCCGGATCATCGTCACGGTGGGCGCTTACGTGTCCATCCAGGGGATCGCGCTCAAGGTGTGGGGGCCGCGCCCGTACGTCCTCCCGGCCTTCACCACCCTCTCCATGGCGGACCGGCTGGTGGACGTGGGAGGCGTGGTGGTGCAAGCCCAGAGCCTGTGGGTGTGGGGCACAGCCCTGGTGACCTTCGCGGCGCTCGGGGCGTTCTTCGAGGGGACGGTGGCAGGAAAGGCCATGCGGGCGTGCGCGGTGAACCGGACGGCGGCACGGCTGGTGGGGATCCAAGTGGACCGCATGGGCACCCTGGCCTTCGCGCTTGCCGCCACCCTGGGGGCCGTGGGCGGCATCGTGCTGGCGCCCTCCACCCGTCCCACCTTCGACATGGGCCTGGAGCTGGGTCTCAAGGGGTTCGTGGCGTCCATCGCGGGTGGGCTCGTCAGCTTCCCCGGCGCCGTGGCCGGCGGGATCGCCCTGGGCGTCCTCGAGAGCTTGTGGGCCGGCGTGGTCCTCGCCGGGTTCAAGGACCTCTTTGCGTTCGCCATGCTCGTGATCCTGCTGCTGACCTTCCCGCGCAGCCGCGCCGCCTCGGAGGAAAGCGCATGACCGCGCGGCTGCGCTCCCCCTGGACCGCGGTGCCCTGCGCGGTGGCGGTGGTGGCGGTCCTGGACCTGGTGGAGCCCTTCGGGGTGAGATTGGGCCACCTGACCGGCGGGCTGCTCACCGCCGACCTCGCGGTACGGGCGGGGCTGTTCACCATCGTGCTAGTGGGCCTCAACCTCCTCATGGGGTACGCGGGCCAGGCCTCCCTGGGCCAGGCGGCCTTCTACGGCATGGGCGCCTTCGCCTCCGCCATCCTGACGGTGCGCGCCCACGTCTTGGGCATCCCGCCGGAGGTGGTGTCGGCGTGGTGGTGGCCGTGGGTGGTGATGGCCGCCGCGGCCTGCGCGGTGGCCGGGTTCGCCTGGGTCGTGGGGTGGGTGATCCTGCGGCTGCGCGGACACTACCTGGCCATGGCAACCCTGGGCCTCGGGATCATGGTGTACATCGTGCTGCGGGAGAACCTGGGCATGCCCCACCTGAACCTCACGGGCGGGTTCGACGGCATCGTGGGCGTCCCCCGGCTGCGGCTTGGGTCGGCGGCCCTGTGGCCTGTCGGCGTGTACCTTTTGGTGGTGTGGGCCGCGGCGCTGGCTTGTGTCGCCCTGGGGGAGAACGTCGTCCACTCGCCCGCGGGCCGGGCTCTGCGCGCCATACACGGGAGCGAAGCCGCGGCGGAGAGCGTGGGCGTGGACGTGGGCGCTTTGAAGGCGCGGATCTTCGCCCTGAGCGCGGGTCTGGCGTCGGTGGCCGGGAGCCTGTACGCCCACTTCCAGGCAGCGGTGGTCCCGGACACCTTCGGCTTCGTGCCGTCCCTGGAGCTGGTGGTGATGTCCGCGGTGGGCGGCATGCGCACCGTTTGGGGCGCCCCGCTCGGGGCGACCGTGGTCCTCCTCCTCGAGCAGCTCTTACGCACCCACCTGCTGGGTTTGGTCCCCGCCGTCTCCGGGGAGCTGGAGCCAGTAGTGTTCGGCGTGCTGTTGATCCTGCTCATGCGGTTCCGTCCGTCCGGGCTGGTCCAGGCCGCGCCCGCTCCTTAGGCCGTGGACGCGCTGTTGGAGGTCCGGGAAGTCACGAAGGCCTTCGACGGCCTGGTGGCGCTGTCCGGGGTGAGCCTGCGGGTTCGGCCCGGGCAGATCAAGGCCCTGATCGGCCCCAACGGCGCGGGCAAGACGACCCTGTTCCACATCATCGCCGCAAGCCTCGCCCCCACCTCGGGCGACGTGGTGTTCGCAGGACGGTCGCTCGTCGGCCTGCCAGCCCACCGGGTAGCCCGCCTGGGGATCGCCCGCACCTTCCAGAACGTCCAGGTGTTCCCGGGGATGACGGTGCTGGAGCACGTGCTGGTCGGCTTGCACCAGCAGGCACCCGCGAGCCTGCTGAGCGCGGCGTTGCGCACGCCTGCGCTCCGGAGGGCGGAGCGGCGCCTGCGGGAGGAGGCTTGGGCCCTGGTGCGTCGTCTGGACCTCGAGGCCTGGGCGGAAGTCCCTGCGGAAGTGGTCCCCTTCGGCCTGCTGCGCCGCGTGGAGCTCGCCCGGGCACTGGCGACCCGTCCGCGCCTGCTGCTGCTGGACGAGCCCGGTTCCGGGTTGAACCCGGCAGAGAAGCAGGCCCTGGCCTCGGAGCTGCGGCGGGCTCGGGACGAAGGGGTCACGGTGTTCCTAGTAGAGCACGACATGTCCATGGTGATGGAGCTGGCGGACGAGGTGGAGGTCCTGGATCAGGGCCAGCTGATCGCGGAGGGCCCTCCCGCGGAGGTCCAGCGGGATCCCCGGGTCGTGGCCGCGTACCTGGGGGAGGAAGACGGTGCTTGAGCTGGAGAGCGTCAGCGCGGGCTACGGCCGGCTGGTGGTCCTGCGGGACGTAGACTGCGCGGTTCCCCCGGGAGGGGTGGCCGCGGTGATCGGTCCCAACGGGGCGGGCAAGACCACGCTGCTGCGGGTGATCTGCGGGCTCGTCCCGCCGTCCAGCGGCCGCGTGCGGCTCGGAGACCTGGACATCACCGGCTGGCCTCCGGAGCGGGTGGTGGCCTCCGGGGTGGCGGTGGTCCCCGAGCGCAGGCAGCTGTTCGGCGCCTTGCGGGTGGAAGACAACCCCCTCCTCGGGGCGTACGTGCGCATGCGGAGGGAGCGCCGCCGGGTGATCCTGGAGGACCTGGAGCAGGTGTACGCGCTCTTCCCACGGCCGCGGGAGCGCAGACGGCACGTGGCGGCCACGCTGTCGGGCGGAGAGCAGCCGATGCTCGCCATCGGCCGCGCCCTC
>BEII01000172.1 GCA_002898935.1 bacterium HR32 | reverse complement strand
AGCTCCAGCCGGCTCAAGAACTCCGCCACCGCCGCTGCGCCGACCCCCTCCTGGCGCAAGCTCGCCAGCGCGGCGGCGATGGAGTCAGGCCTGGGGGCAGGCTGTCCGCGCACTTCGCGATCCCTGAGGGTGCGCAGCCGGTGGTGCTCCTCGGCCAAGTTGATCAGGTGGAAGTACAGGGTGAAAGCCCGCACCACCTCCCGGGCGCGGGGCAGGTCGAGCGCGTCCACGAGGCCCCGGAGGGCGCGGTGGGCCTCCGGGGACGGGTCGGTTCGACAGGCGATCGCCTGCCGGCGGATCCGCTCCACGCAGTCCAGGAGCTCCGGGCAACCCTGCTCCTGCAGCACCTGGCCCAGGAGGCTCCCCAGCAGCCGCACGTCCTCCCGCAAGCGCTCAATGGGGACTCGCACGCTCTCACACGTCCGTGGGTTTTGATCAGCAGCGTAGCGTCCCCGCCTCCGGACGTCGAGGGGAAACCGTCAAGGAGCTTCCCCGGGGCGGGCCAAGAACCGCTCCACCTGCGCTCGGGTCGGCAGTGCGGCGGTGGCTCCGAGCCCGGTGGTGCTGAGCGCGCCCACGACGTTGGCGAACTTCGCCACCTCCGACAGGGGACGCCCAGCGAGCCACTCCACCGCGAACGCCGCGTCGAAGGCGTCTCCCGCACCCGTGGGGTCCACGGAGTCCACGGGCCATCCAGGGGCCGCCACGCGTTCTCCGTCCCGCGTGGCGACCCGGCAGCCGCGCTCCCCGAGCTTCAGCACCGCGACCCGCGCGCCCAACTCCAGGAGGCGATCCAGGACCGCATCCTCGCCTGCCTCCCCGAACAGGAAGCGGGCATCCTCCGCGCTGAGGAAAGCCAGGTCCACGAGCGGGAGGGTCTCGCCCACCAAGGCGCGCAGCTCGGCGGCCGACGCGAGCTTCGGCCGCGCGTTCACGTCGTAGCTCACCCGTACGCCGAACTCCTTCGCCGCTTCCACGGCCGTACGCGCGGCCTCCCGGGCGGAGGGGGAGATGGCCTGGGTGATGCCGCTGGTGTGAAGGAGCCGGGCAGAACGCAACAGCACGCGCGGGACGTCCTCGGGCCCGAGACGGCTCGCCGCGGACCCCGTCCGGTAGTAGGTGAACTGGCCCGCTCCGTCCGGCGAGAGGAAGTAGATGCCCGTGGGCTCGCCGGCGCCTACGCGTACGTGCGACACGTCCACGCCCTCCTCGGCCCACATGCGCAGCAAGGCCCTCCCGAAGGCGTCGTCGCCCACCCGCGTGACGTAGGCGACCGGGGCGCCGAGCCGGGCTGCGGCCACGGCGAAGTTGGAGGTGTCCCCGCCGAACCCCCGGCGGAACTCCCGCGCCTCCTCCAGGGGCCCTCCCACCGCCGCGAGCTCCACCAGCGCCTCTCCCAGCGCCACCACGACTGCCACGCGTCACCCTCTCGGCCCGCCGGGCCAGCCCATGGCCCGGGAGATCTGCTCCGCGGCGTCCCGCACCGCGGGTCCCAGCTCGCGCCGGGCACGCTCCAGAGAGATGGTGGAGGCCGAACCGGAGACGCTCACCGCACCCGCCAGCCGGCCCGCGTGGTCGAAGATGGCCGCGCCCACGCACCGGATCCCTTCCTCGTTCTCGACGTTGTCCACGGAGAAGCCCCGGGCGCGCACTGCGGCCAGCTCCTGCAGGAGCCGCTCGGGGTCGGTGATGGTGTTGGGCGTGCGGCGGGGTAGCCCGTGCCGCAGCACGATCTCCTCCACTTGGCTCGCAGGCAGGTGGGCGAGGATCGCCTTCCCGAGCGCGGTGCTGTGGGCGGGCACGATGCGTCCCACCATGGACGCCATCCGCAGCGGCCCCGGAGACTCCAGCTTCTCCACGTACACCACCTGGCCGCCTTCCAGGACCCCCAGGTGTACCGTCTCGCCGGTACGGTCCCGCAGGGCCTCCAGGACCGGACGCCCCACCGTCCGCAACTCCAACTGCCCCAGCCGCCGGGCGGCGAGCCAAAGCACCGCGGCGCCGATGGTGTAGGACCGGCCGTTCTGCGCCACCCACCCTTCGGCGCAGAGGGTCTCCAGCAGCCGGTACACCGTCGGCCGCGGGATGCCCACCGCCGCCGCCAGCTCCGCCGCGGAGAGGGGGCGGCCTGTCTCTCCCAGCGCCCGCAGCAGCGCAGCAGCCCGCTCCAGGGACTGCACACCCTCCCGACCCGCGAGCTTCTTCTTCACGCAAGAGCCTCCGGAGCCCGCAGCCCTACCGCCCGGGCCACTTCCTGCAGAGCCAGGACGGATTCCTCAGGTAACCCCACGCCCATCCTCCGGGCCTCCGCGTCCCGTCGGTGCTCCATCTCACCGGGCAGCCACACGCGGTCGAACCCTTCGGCGGGCGGGAGGGCGCGGACTTCGCGCACGAGCCGGTCCACGCGCCCGCGCAAGGTGCTCAGGCCGCAGAACGCGTCGGGCCAAAGGGCGACCATGAGGTGCCCCACGCCCTGCGGGCGGTCCAGCTCCTCGTACAGGGGAGTGATCTCCGGGCCGGAGCCTGCGCCGGTCAGCAGGCCGGCCAAGACGTCCACCACCAGGGCCAGACCCGACCCCTTCGCACCGCCGAAAGCTAACAGCGCCCCTCGCAGCGCCTCGTGCGGGTCGGTGGTGGGCCGGCCGTCGGGGCCGAGGGCCCACGTGCGCGGGATCGGCTCGCCGCGCAGGGCCGCGGCCCGTACCCTGCCGTGGGCCACCTCGCTCGTCGCCATGTCCAGCACCACCGGAGGCTCCTCACCCCCCGGGATCCCCACGCTGATCGGGTTTGTGCCAAAGTAGCGCGTCCGCGCGCCGAAGGGTGCCACCTGGGCGTTCGCGTTGGACAGCGCGACCCCGACCGCCCCCCGCGCCACCTCTCGGAGCGTGAAGTACGCGAGCATCCCGCAGTGGTTGCTGTTACGCACCCCGACGGCCCCGACCCCGTAGCGCGCCGCCCGCTCCACCGCCAGGTCCATGGCCCGGGCCGCAGCCACGACCCCGAAGCCGCTCCCTGCGTCGCACACCACCGCAGCCCCTGCGTCGTGGACCACCGAGAGATCGGCCCCCGCGCGGATGGAACCAGCCTGCAACCGCTTGAGGTAGACGGCGCTCCGTACCACCCCGTGGGAGTGTACGCCCCGCAGGTCCGCGCAGACCAGGGCGTCTGCCACGAGCTCCGCTTCCTCCCAAAACGCCCCGCCGCGGTGCAAGGCTTCGGCCACGAAGGAGCGGAGCGCACCGGGCGCGTAGCGGCCCATCAGTCCATCCATGCCCCGCCGTTCACGTCCAAGGTCTCCCCCGTGATGAACCCTGCCCTGGGTGACGCCAGGAACGCCACCGCCTCGGCCACCTCCTCCGGGGTACCGAGCCGTCCTACCGGGATCCCCTCCAGGATCCGGGCACGGCGCTCGGGCGTCCACTCCGCGCTCATCTCCGTCTCGATGGCATGAGGGGCCACCGCGTTGACCGTGATGCCCCACGGCGCGAGCTCCCGGGCCAGTGTCCGGGTGAGGGCCAGCAGGCCGGCCTTGGAAGGGCCGTAGCCGGGGGCCGAGGCGATGTCGCCCATCTTGCCGGCGATGCTGGACACGTTCACGATGCGCCCCCAGCCTGCCTGCTTCATGTACGGTGTCGCCGCCCGGCAACAGTAGAACGCCCCGGTCAGGTTCACCGCCAGCACGTCGTGCCAGTCCTCCAGCCGCATGGTCTCCAGCGTGCCCCGGCGGATGATGCCCGCGTTGTTCACGAGCACGTGCAGCCCGCCGAACGCCTCCGCGACCGCGCGGCACATCCCCTCCACGGAGTCCCAGCGCGTGACGTCCGCGGGAATCGCCACCGCTTGTCCCCCACAGGCCCGCACCTCGGAGGCCACGCGCTCTGCGGCGAGGCCGTCCAGGTCGTTCACCGCCACCTTGGCCCCGGCCTGCGCCAGGCGCAGCGCCACCGCGCGGCCGATGCCACGCAAGAACCCTCATACGCCACCGGCCCCCTCACCCCTCGCTCCCCCGCAGCACCTGCGCCACCAGGTACCGCTGCAGGAGCAGAGTGATCAGGACCACGGGAGCGAGCGTGATCAAGGACATGGCCGACAGCGACCACCACTCGATCCCCTTCTGGGAGTGTTGGGCCGCGATCAGGATGGGGAGCGTCCGGGCCCGGTTGAAGGTCAGGACCAGGGCGAAGAGAAACTCGTTCCACGCGAACA
This sequence comes from bacterium HR32, assembly GCA_002898935.1. Classification (GTDB taxonomy): domain Bacteria; phylum Sysuimicrobiota; class Sysuimicrobiia; order Sysuimicrobiales; family Sysuimicrobiaceae; genus Tepidifontimicrobium. The sequence goes on along the minus strand of BEII01000172.1, from coordinate 625 downwards.
TGAAGCAGAAGAGGAAGGTCGCCACCAGCCCCGGCAGGGACACGGGCAGCAGCACGTGGACGAGCGCCTGACCCCGTGACGCACCGTCCACCCACGCGGCCTCCTCTACGGAGGCGGGGACGTGGCGCAGAAAGTTGTACATGAGCCACGTGGCCAGGGGCAGGTTGAAGGCCACGTAGACCAGCAGGAGGCCGGTCCGCGTATCCAACAGGGCCACGGTGCGCAGCATCAGGAACAGCGCCAGGGCGGTGACGATGGGCGGCATGAGGCGTTGCGAGACCATCCAGAAGAGGATGTCCTCGTTCGCCATCGGCCCCAGACGCACCCTGGCCCGCGCGAGGCCGTACGCAGCAGAGGCTCCCAGGGCCATCGCGAGCAGGCTGCTGGTCCCCCCCACGAGCACGCTGTTGAGCAGCGGCCCGCCCACCATCTCCCCCTCCGCGCCGGCCGCGAGGCGGGTCCAGGCGTCGGCAGTGGGTTGGAAGTCGACCCAGGGGACGAAGGCGGGCCCCTGGTGGATCGCCAGCGCGTCCTTGAAGGAAGCCGTCACGAGCCAGTAGAGGGGAAACGCCACTACGAGGGACCACAGCCCCAGGAGGCCGAGGGCGAACGGGGAAGCGGAGCG